>JACMLC010000753.1 GCA_014379795.1 Pyrinomonadaceae bacterium | reverse complement strand
CGCGAAGACGGACACGATTGTCTATGACCAGAAAAGCGAGCAGGCGGACACCAAATCGCTCGTTACTTTCACGCGCGAGAATGTGAGCGGACATGCGACGGGAGCGCACATTGACGCGAAAAATAAGCGCCTTGATTTGCGCAGCAACGTCGAGATTACCATCGCTCCGGACGTTGACAAGGGCAGCGAAGCCAAGCCCAACCCGCGCGCCCGCCCCGTGACGATGCGAGCGGCGCAGGCATCCTTTGACCAGCAGACGCTTCATCTCACATTCACGGGCGGCGCGACCGCAGAGCAGGGCAGCGACATCATGAGCGGCGAAAAACTCTCGGCGACGCTTAATAAAAAGAAGCGTGTCCAGAAGGTAGAGGCGCGCGGCAAGAGTTACCTGCGCTCGATGACCGAAGGCCGCTCGGCTGAAGTCTATGCCGCCGACATGGACTTTTTTCTGGACGATGACCAGCAGCTTGAGCGCGCCGTCGCAACGCGTGACGTGCGTGTGCAAAGCCTCAATGCCGATTCTGAAATCCAGCTCACAGGCGCGGCGACGCTTGAGACATTTTTCCAGCGGCAGGCGGATAAAAGCCTTTTGAAAGAGATGAAGGCGGGCGGGCGCAGCATCGTCACGCTCGGCGCGCCCAAGTCTCGCGCCAATGATCCGCGCGCCGCCACCAAGCGGCTGACGGCGGATTACATCAAGCTCAACTGGCGCATGACTGGGCGCGACCTGGAGCGTGCAGAGGCCATCGGCAATGCTGAATTGCTCATTGACCCGGTGCAAAAAACCGCGATCGCAGACCGCAAGACGCTGACCGCGCCGCGCTTTGACTGTGACTTTTACGAGGCGGGAAATCTCGCGCGCAACTTTACCGCGACGGGCGGCGCGAAGGCCGTCATAGACCCCGTCCAACCGAGCGAAGAACGCGCCGTCCGCACGCTCACATCAGAAAAGATGGTCGCAGCCTTCGTCCGCGAGACACAGGACGTTGAGCGATTCGACGCGCAGGGCGATGCAAAATTTAATGAGAAAGATCGTAACGGGCGCGCGGCGAATGCGACGTACACCGGTGCGGATGAAATGCTGAAGCTCAGAGGCGGCGAGCCGACCGTCTGGGACTCGCGCGCACGCACCAAAGCGACAGAGATAGATTCCGACACGCGCACGGATATTTCTTACAGTCGCGGCAAGACGCAGACGACTTATTACAGTCAGGAACAGACGAACGGCGCGACGCCTTTCTCAAAAGTCAAAAGCCCTGTCTACGTCACCTCAGACCGCGCCGAGTTTCAACATCTGACCGGCATCGCTATTTATACGGGCAGCGCGCGTGGCTGGCAGGACGATAACTTTGTGCGCGCAGACCGCCTCACGATTCGTCGTGAGAACAAGCGCATGGAGGGCGAAGGCAAAGTTCAAAGCGCGCTCTACAACGTCAAGCGCAAGGAGGGAGGCAGTGTCACCAGCATCCCTGCCTTTGCCACCGCAGACCGCATGGCCTATTCGGACACCAACCGCCTGCTCCATTACGAAGGCAACGTGGACATCAGGCAGGGCACGGACAGAATCACGAGCGGCGTGGCGGATGTTTATCTCTACAAGGAAACCAGCGAAGTCGAAAAGACAGTGGCGCAGCGCGATGTCGTGTTGACGCAACCCGGTCGGCGCGGCACAGGACAGTGGGCGCAGTACACCAATGTTGACGAGACGATGATCCTTACGGGAAGCCCTGCGCGCGTTGAGGACGCAGAGCAAGGCAACTCGGAAGGCGGTCGTTTGACTGTCCATTTACGCGATAGTAGAGTTATCGCCGACAGCCCCAGCGGAACACAATCAACAGGCCGCGTGCGCTCGACGCACAAGGTTAAAAAGCAGTGATGAGCGATGAGTGATAAGTGATGAGATAAGAAAGATGCTGTTTAGCATTTCTCTTATCACTCATCACTTTCTTTTTATGAAGACGGATGAATTAATCGTAGGGGAAAGTGTGGCGGAAAGTGCGCCGCTCGCCGAAGTGCGGGTCGTGGAGCCTGTGCGGTCTGTCGAAAAAGCTCCATCCGAAAAAGCGTTGGCCGCTTTTAATCTACAGAAAACTTATGGCAGGCGGCGCGTGGTTGATGATGTCAGCCTGCATGTCGAACAGGGCGAAGTCGTGGGATTGCTCGGAGCCAACGGCGCGGGCAAGACCACGACTTTTTATATGATGATCGGGTTGGAGCGGCCTGAGCGCGGCATGATTCGCCTGAACGAGCGGGACGTGACCAAGCTTCCGATGTACCTGCGTGCGCGGCTCGGGCTTGGCTATCTGCCGCAGGAGCCTTCGGTTTTTCGCAAGATGACGGCGGCGCAGAATATCCTCGCCGTGTTGGAGACGATGGGCTTGAGGCGGCGCGAGCGGCAGAAGCGGCTCGAAGAATTGCTGGAAGAGTTCGGCATCGCGCATGTGCGCAACACGCGCGGCGATACCTTGTCGGG
>JACMLC010000752.1 GCA_014379795.1 Pyrinomonadaceae bacterium | reverse complement strand
GATCATGTATGTTCAGGGTTTCCGTCTCGCCTTGCAGGTTGGCGAGCACGATGGTCGTGTTGCGGCAATGCTCCCAGATAATCTGCCTGCATGTGCCGCAAGGGGGCGTCAGTTTCTCTGTGTCCGCCACAATCACGAGGCGGCCAAAACAACGCGCGCCTTCCGAGAGGGCTTTCCAGACCGCGACGCGCTCGGCGCAGACGGTCAGGCCATAGCTCGCGCTCTCGATATTGCAGCCCGTATAAACTTTGCCGTCGTCGGTTTCAACCGCTACGCCGACGCGGAAATCAGAGAAAGGCGCAATCGCCCTCTCGCGCACTTCGCAGGCCATGTCAATCAGTTGTTGTAAATCTCTTTCGCTCACGCCGATTCTCCATTCGCAGTTAATGTGTTTGAAAGGCGCTCGCGTATCTTGCCGCTGATGAGATCAACGCTGACCAGATTGTGGCCTCCCTCCGGGATAATAACATCCGCGTAACGCTTTGACGGCTCGACAAACTGCATGTGCATCGGGCGCACTGTGTTGAGGTATTGCTCGATGACTGTTTCGATGGTGCGCCCGCGCTCTGCGATGTCGCGGCGCAGGCGGCGGATAAAGCGTATGTCGTCCGGTGTGTCTACAAAAACTTTGATGTCCATTTGTTCTAATAATCGCGGGTCTGCAAAAATCAGGATGCCTTCGATAATCACAATCGGCTTCGGCTCTATGAGAAGCGTTTCAGAGCGGCGCGTGTGCGTCTTGAAATCATAAAGCGGAAGCTCAACCGCATTGCCCGACTTCAACCGCTTGACGTGATGCACGAGCAGGTCGTTATCGAGCGCGTCCGGATGATCGAAATTGACAGCCTGACGATAATCCAGAGGCAAATCCTTCAGATTCCGGTAATAGGAATCCTGTTGCATGAAGACCACGTCGCCAGCATTGACCGCCTTCAGAATGCTCTTCGCAACCGTCGTTTTGCCTGAGCCTGTCCCGCCGCAGATGCCTATAATCATATGATTCAAGTGATAAGTGATGAGTGATAAGTGATGAGATAAAAACTAAAAGCTTTTTCTTATCACTTATCACTCATCACTTATCACTGTAGTCTGGGAATAACCCGGCGCAGCAGTTCCTTGAAAGTTTCGTGAACGCGTGCGCCGGTTTCGATGACTTCGTCGTGATTGATTGGCTCGCCGATGACGCCTGCGGCCATGTTGGTGATGCAGGAGATGCCCAAAACTTTGATTCCCATCTGGCGCGCGACAATCGCTTCGGGGACGGTGCTCATCCCGACCGCATCCGCGCCGAGCGTGCGGAGCATACGAATCTCGGCGGGCGTCTCATAGCTTGGCCCGGTCAACGCAGCGTAGATGCCGCGCCTCAGCTCAAGGTTCATGTTATGCGCTTCTTCGACGGCGATTTCCTGATAATCGCGCGCATAGACTTCGGTCATGTCCGGGAAACGCGCTCCGAAACGCGCATCGTGCGCGCCGCGCAAAGGGCTGGCGTGCATCAAATTCAGATGGTCGTTGATGACCATCAGCGCGCCCTGATTAAGCTCTACGTTGATGCCGCCCGCAGCGTTGGTCAGGACAAGGGATTTGATGCCGAGCAGACCAAAAGTGCGGATGGGGAAAACCACGTCTTCAAATGAATAGCCTTCGTAATAATGAAAGCGTCCCTGCATGGCCGCGACCGAGACGTTTTCAATCTTGCCCAAGACGAGCTGCCCCGCATGGCCTTCGACCGTCGAGCGCGCAAAGCCGGGAATCTCTTCATAAGAGAGCGAGACGCTCTCCTGCAAATCATCCGCGAATGCGCCCAGCCCGCTGCCCAGGACAAGGCCGACGCGCACATCTTCTGTCCAACGCGCGCGAATCGAACGCGCGGCATGCTCGACGCGCTCATACATGGTATCGGACGGCTTCATTTCGCTCATCATCTTTTATTAGGACTTCTTCCCCGTTTTCTCATCGTAGAAAAGTATGTTGTAAGCTAACAGAATTGCGCCGCCTGCCGCCACCAGAAAAAAGATGATGGCGAGACCGGGATAGCCCAGAATCTTGTAAGAGGTTTCGACGCGCATCATCAGCGCCGCCCCGACAATCAGAGCCGCCAGTACGAGGCCGAGCGTGATGCGATTGGCAATCTTTTGAAAACCATCCATCAAAACCTTCTCGTCAATCGCATCTACTTTAAGTTCTAACTCATTATTGGCAACCGCGTCGAGAAACTTATTGACCCGTGAAGGAAGTTTTTCCGCAAACTCTTTGGCTTCCAGAGCGGTGGTAAAAATGTTTCCCGGCGAGAGGCTTTTGAGCATCCGTTGACGCACGATATCTGTCGCGTGGCGACGAATCGAAGCATTGGGATTAAAGTTCGGGTCGAGCGTGTGGACGACCTGATCCAGATTCAAAAGCGCCTTGGCAATCATCGTAAATTCGGGCGGCAAGCGAAAGCCGCGCTCGCCGGAGATGCGCGTGATTTCCAAGACCACATGCCCTGTATTTATCTCTTGCAGGTTCGCGCCCTTGTGCTGTGTGACAAGGTCTCCGATCTCTCGCTTGAACATGACATCATCAAAAGATTCTTTCGGCTCTCCCATCTTGATGGTGATGTTTGCGGCTTCGTCGCCATGCCCTTCGCTGATTGCCAGGAGCAGTTGCAGCAATTGCTCCTGAAAACCCGGCGTGATGCGCGCCATCATGCCCAGATCAATCAACGCAATCGAGCCGTGGTCAGTCAGAAACACATTGCCCGGATGCGGGTCTGCGTGAAAAAATCCGTCAACCAGAATTTGCTGAAGGTAAGCGTGAAAAAGATGCTCGGCCAGAGCAAAGCCGTTGATGTCTATGCGCGCGAGCGGGCTGAGCGCGGTAATTTTTTTGCCCTGTATGTACTCCATCGTGAGGACGCGAGAGGTCGTGTAATCTTCGACGGGGCGCGGCACGTCGAGGTGTGCAAACTCTCTCAAGTTATCGCCGAAGGTGGAGAGGTTGCGCGCCTCCTGCCTGTAATCAAGCTCGCGCAGGAGGCTTTTTCTAAGCTCAAGGAGCATCGGTTGAAACTCGTAACGCTTTCCGGTCTCCGTATGACTATCTAAAAATTCGGCGACGGCTTCGAGGGCTTCCAAATCTTCGACGATGATTTGACGCACCCCCGGACGCTGCACTTTGACGACTACGGGACGGCCATCGCGCATCCGCGCGAAATGCACCTGACCCAGAGAGGCTGCGGCCATCGGCGTCGCCGCGAACTCGGCAAAACCTTTTGAGAGGCGCACGCCAAGCTCTGTTGAAACTATTTCCTCGACATCGCCGAACGAGAACGGCGCGACGTTATCCTGCAAGCGCGCGAGAGCTTCGAGATAAGGCGGCGGCAAGAGGTCTGCGCGCGTCGAAAGAAGCTGCGCCAGCTTGATAAACGTCGGCCCCATCTTTTCGAGATCGGCAGCCAACTCTACGGCTTCTGCGGCGTCTACCTCTTGGATGTTTTCATCCAGCACAGCCTCAAGGCCAGCCTTCTGCACCAGCTCGGAACGCCCGTACTTCATCAGCAACAGCGCGATGTCTTTATAACGCTTCAGATGTTCCGTTTTAAGCGAGATGCCCATCGTTAAAATAGTTTTCAGTTTTCGGTTTTCAGTTTTCAGAGAAAAGATTTAAAGCCACGCTTTTACTCAAAACTGAAAACCGAAAACTGAAAACTGTTCCTCATTTTTCCTTCTGATACGGCAGGCCGAGAGCG
>JACMLC010000751.1 GCA_014379795.1 Pyrinomonadaceae bacterium | reverse complement strand
GAATAAATTTTTGCTACATAGTAGCTTCTTGCATCGCGAATATTAACGTCTCCCGCAAAGGCGCAAAGACGCAAAGAAGAGATTGAATCTTTCCTTTGCGTCTTTGCGCCTTTGCGGGAAACGTTTTCTTGTCAGCTTATATCTCGCGCCAGCCTGTAAACCAACTGCACCGGCAAGCCGACGACGTTCCAGTAATCGCCCTCTATCTTTTCGATAAAGAGCGCGGCGCGTCCCTGAATGGCATAGGCTCCGGCCTTGTCCATCGGCTCGCCCGTCGCCACGTACCACTCTATCTCCTTAGCCGACATGGAAGCGAAACGCACACGCGTGATTTCGTGCGCGACGAGGCAGAGCGCGTCTTCACCTGCACGCACCAGCGCAACGCCCGTCAAAACTTCATGCCACTTGCCACTCAAACGTCGCAACATAATTTGAGCTTCGCTCTTATCAACAGGCTTTCCAAATATCTCGCCGTCCACACAGACGGTCGTGTCCGCGCCGAGCGCGACTCTTCCCGGCACGCGCCGCGCAGCCGCTTCGGCCTTCTCGCGCGCGAGCCTTTCAACATACGCGCGAGCCTCTTCTCCTGCGCGCGGCGTTTCGTCTATCTCGACCACGAGCGTCTCGAAAGGCCAGCCGACCGAGCGCAAAATCTCCGCGCGGCGCGGGCTGGCAGAGGCCAACACCAATGGATTCATGTGCGCCAATTTCAAACCTTGCGCCGCGCTGCCTGCTTGTGGCTCTCGCTCGTTTTCCATTACACTCACCACGATTTCAGATTTTAGATTTGCGATTTTAGATTGGAAAGACTAAATCGCAAATCGCAAATCTAAAATCTAAAATTCATGGACGATCTGATTCGCAGTCTGCCGAAACTTTTGCGCGCCGCGGGCGAGGCGGAAGAGGTCTGCGAGGCCGCCGCCATTGTGGCATGGCGCAGGGTCGCGGGCGAGGGTTTGCGCGAGCAGGCCGTGCCGTTCCGGCTCTATCGCAAGACGCTCATCGTCGCCGTCGCTGACACGACATGGCAGAAGCAGCTTGAGGCCATGAGCGGGCAACTGCTCTTTCGTCTCAATTCCCTGCTCGGACAGGCCATCGTCACCTTTATAGAATTTCGCGTTGATCCGAGAACAGTGAAGCAGGAACGCGCCGCGCATGCTCTGAAACAGACAAACCGCGAGCAGCAGGAACAACGCGCACTGGAAAAAGCCAACAGCCAACTGAGCCTCGCCGCAGACGCGATTCACGACGAGCAATTGCGCCATCGCTTTCTCGTCGCCGCAGGCAGTTGCATGGAACGACAGGAAAAGGAATAAGAGCAGTTTTCAGTTTTGAGCAAAAACAAATCGCTTTAACTGAAAACTGAAAACTGAAAACTGATTATGCCTATCACAGAAGCAGATATTGAGAAGATCGCGCAACTCGCGCATCTGGAAATTACGGATGAAGAGAAGCGTTCCTTTACGCCGCAGATCGCAGACATCGTTGCTTACGTTGAACAACTGAACGAGTTGGACACGAGCGATGTCGAGCCTGCTACGGGCGGCCTGACCGCTGAAGGCGAAGCTACGGACTCCGCGCGGGAGGATGCTGCGCGCCAGTCCTTGGGGCAAGAGCTTGCCCTTGATCAAGCACCCGATCCGGCATCCGGCCATTTTCGTGTTCCAAAGGTACTCTGAAAAGCAGGACTCAGAACACAGGACACAGGACTCAGAAGGCAAGGCGGAAAAGCTTTTCTCCTGAGTTCTGAGTCCTTTGTTCTCAAACATTATTATGAACTTTTTCGATACTGACATTGAATCCCTGCGCTCTCATCTTTCAGAGGGAAAAGCGACAGCGCGCGGCATCGCGGAATCTGCGGTTGAGGCTGCCGAGAGCTTGAACGAAACGCTCAACGCTTTTCTTGAGATTGATCGTGCAGGCGCTTTGCGGCGCGCTGAAGAGATTGATGAGGCTCGTGCTTCATCAGATGAAATCTCTCAGGCTTTGCGCGGCGTGCCCATCGCCATCAAGGACAACATCTGCGTGCGGGGTCTGCAAGCGTCTTGCGGCTCCCGCATTCTCGGCGCGTATCATCCGCCTTACAACGCGACGGCGATTGAGCGTTTGAACGCCGCCGGAGCAGTCATTGTCGGCAAGACCAACTGCGACGAATTTGCGATGGGTTCGTCGAATGAGAACTCTGCGTTCGGGGCAGTCAAAAACCCATGGGACACGACGCGCGTTCCGGGCGGCTCAAGCGGCGGGTCTGCGGCGGCTGTGGCGGCTGGCATCGTGCCCGTCGCTTTGGGGTCAGAGACGGGCGGCAGCGTGCGCCAGCCAGCCGCTTTGTGCGGCATCGTCGGATTGAAACCGACTTACGGGCGCATCTCGCGCTACGGGCTTGTAGCCTTCGCTTCCTCGCTCGATCAAATCGGCGTCTTCGGGCGCACCTCGCGCGATGTCGCGACCGTCTTGGGAGTCATCGCCGGACGCGATGCGAATGACGCGACGACCGCACACGTTGCGACGCCGGATTATGCCGGAGAATTACAGAGCGGCATCAAGGGAGCGCGCATCGGCGTCCCGCGCGAATTGTTCGGAGAAGG
>JACMLC010000750.1 GCA_014379795.1 Pyrinomonadaceae bacterium | reverse complement strand
GAATCCTAGCTCCGAGTTTTTCATCACCTACCAGAGCAAATCGAGAAAAGTTGATAATGCTCGGAAATCATGCAGATTCGTCAATCTGATTTATGCACAGTCTTCAAATAATTTCTATTCTTGATTGGTCAAGCTAAAGCTATCGCATGAATATCACTGTCGCCATCTGTACATGGAATCGCTCAGACCTGCTCAAGCAAACGCTTGAGCAGGCGGCGCAGCTTTCGATTCCGCAGGGCGTCAGTTGGGAGCTGCTGGTCGTCAACAACAACTCGACGGATGCGACTGATGAAGCGCTTGCTTCATTCGCTTCGCGCTTGCCGCTGCGCAGCGTCTTTGAGGCGCAGGCGGGGCTTTCACACGCGCGCAACCGCGCCGTGCGAGAGGCGCGTGGGGATTACATTCTCTGGACGGACGACGATGTGCTGGTGAATGAAAACTGGCTTGCGGAATATTTTAAAGCGTTCAGTCGTTGGCCTGATGCCGCAGTCTTTGGCGGGATGGTCGAGCCTTGGTTCGCGGGAACGCCGCCGCGCTGGTTGCCCCGTGCTTTCTCGCAAGTTGCAAGCGCATACGCGACGCGTGACTTGGGGCCGCAGGCGATTCCTTTAACGCAGGAGCTGATTCCTTACGGCGCAAACTACGCCGTGCGCAGAGCGGAGCAGTTGCGTTACCCCTACGATCCCGGCCTCGGCGTGCGTCCCGGCAACAGCATGGGAGGCGAGGAGACAACCGTCGTGCGCGCGATGCTGGCCGATGGAATTAAAGGCTGGTGGGTTCCTGACGCGCGCGTGCGGCACTACATCCCGGAGGCGCGGCAAACGACAAGGTATCTGCGCCGTTACTTTTACGGCTACGGAGAATATTGCGGGCGGCAGGTCAAAGGCGATGGCGGTCAACTGCTTTTCGGCAGGCCGCGCTGGATGTGGCGGCAGGCTCTTGAATCTGAGATCAAGTATCGCCTGCGCCGCTTCCTCTCGCGCCCCGAAATCTGGGTCAGCGATCTGGTTGCGGCCAGCGAAGCCTGGGGACAGATGCGCGGGTATGGCCTGCGTCATGAAACGGCAGAAGCGCAGGAAGATGAAAAGGAAGTGCGACATAAAGTTGTCGCCTGATTCATAAATTATCTATGAGCATCAAGAGGAGAAAAACTTTGCGTGCTTTGCGAAAAAACTTTGCGGTCTTTGCGTTAGAAAAGCCTTTAAACGCAAAGAGCGCAAAGAGTGAAGACGCAAAGCACGCAAAGAATGAGTAGATGATTTTGTTTAGTTGATGAAGCGAAGAACATTATGTGCGGCATCGCGGGATTTGTTGAGAGAGATGTGACCGGTACGCGCGGCGGGCGGCAGGAGAATACTGCTATTCTCGACCGCATGTGCCGCCGGATAGCGCATCGCGGGCCGGACGATCAGGGCATGTTCTTGAGCGGCGGCGTCGCGCTCGGCATGCGTCGTCTCTCGATTATTGATCTCAAGGGCGGGCATCAACCTCTCTCCGGCTGTGATGAACGGGTGACGATTGTCTTTAACGGCGAAATCTACAACTACCGCGAGCTGAAGCGCGAGCTGGAAGCGCGCGGGCACAAGTTTCACACGCATTCGGACACAGAGACCATCGTTCATGCCTACGAAGAGTTCGGGACAAAGTGCGTAGAGCACCTGCGCGGCATGTTCGCCTTTGCTTTGTGGGACGAGCGCGCACAGGAGCTTTTTATCGCGCGTGACCGGGTGGGCAAAAAGCCGCTCTATTACACACAGACGCAAGGCGGCGCGCTCGTCTTCGGCTCTGAGTTAAAAGCCCTCCTTGAACATCCCCTCGTTGAGAGCGAGATGGACGCGGATGCTCTCGATGCTTATCTCTCATTCGGCTACGTGCCAGACCCTTTGTGCATTTTTCAGGGCATTCACAAACTCCCGCCCGGGCATCACCTGCGCTTTGCTAAGGGACGCGTCACGATTGAAAGGTACTGGGATTTTGAGTACGAGCCGGTAGCGGCAAAACGTGAAGAGGAATATTTAGAAGAGCTGCGCGCGTTGCTGGATGAAGCCGTGCGCCTGCGCTTAGTTTCGGACGTGCCGCTCGGAGCGTTTTTGTCCGGCGGCGTTGATTCGAGCGCGGTCGTCGGCCTGATGTCGCGCCACATGTCGCAGCCCGTCAAGACCTTTTCGATTGGCTTTAACGAAGACACTTACAACGAGCTGAAATACGCGCGCGTCGCCGCCAAACATTTCGGCACAGACCATCACGAATTCATCGTGACGCCCGACATCTGCGAGATCGTGGACGAGCTGGTCTGGCATTTTGACGAGCCGTTCGCGGACTCTTCAGCGATTCCGACCTACATGGTTTCAAAGCTGGCGCGCGAGCATGTCACAGTCGTCTTGTCCGGCGACGGCGGCGACGAGCTTTTCGCGGGTTACACGCGTTACGTTCGGGATCGCAAGCATGGGCATCTCGCGCGACTGCCGCGCGTCGTGCGCGAAGGAGTCATGCAGCCCTTGAGCGCGCGCCTGCCGCATGGAGCGTGGGGACGCAACTACTTGCGCAACGTCTCGCTCGCGCCGCTCGAACGATACATTGACAGCATCTCGATCTTCACAGACCTCAACAAGCACGCGCTTTACACGAGCGACTTTAAGCGGCGGTTGGGTGATGCAAACAAAGGCCGCGAGTTGTTTCAAGCCTTTGCCGAAAGCGTTGATACGGGGGATGCTATAGACCCTTTGCTTTACCTTGACAGCAAGACTTACCTGCCGGGAGACATCCTGACCAAAGTTGACCGGATGAGCATGGCCGTCTCGCTCGAAGCGCGCGTCCCGCTCCTTGATCACAAGCTGATAGAGTTCGTGACGCGCATCCCCGCCGCTTTGAAGATGAAGGGATTGGAGACGAAATATATTTTCAAGCAGGCTGTGCGCGGCTTCGTGCCGGATGAAATTTTGAATCGTCCCAAACAAGGGTTCGGCGTGCCGGTTCAGGAATGGATTAACCATAAGTTGCGCGAGCGCATTCAAGACACATTGACGGACAGGCGCACGCGCGAGCGCGGGCTGTTCGATGCCCGCTATATAAATTTGCTGCTCGACGAGCATGCGCGCGGGCGGCGTGACCACTCGCACCCTTTGTGGGCTTTGATGATGCTGGAACTGTGGCATCGCACCTTCGTTGACCGACGCCAAGATGCTTCCGTGCGCGTCTCTCCTCAAACACAAAACCTCATGCCGGTAGCCGCCTTATGAGCGCAAGCGATTCAAAATTAGATAAGCTCGCGTGGTCGCTGCCGTGGCTCATGCGTTATCCGTTCTGGCGTGCGCGAGAGTTTGCCGGAAGGTCTGCCGCTGAGAAGAATGCGCCGCAGCATTTAATCTTCATCGTCGCCAATCATTTCGAGCCTGCGTGGAACGAGCAAGGCACACCGCTGGATTGGAACGCGCAGCTGACAGGGCTTGACCGCTGGTGCGAGCAGGCGCGCGGCATAGGCTTGGCCGTTCGCGACGCAGACGGCACGCCTTTTCGCCATACCAACTTTTATCCGGCGGAGCAATATCACCCGCGCCTCTTGCAACGATTGTCAGAGCTTCAGGCCGAAGGCTTCGGCGAGGTCGAGGTGCATCTGCATCACGGAATCGAGAAGCCCGACACGCCGGAAAATTTAAGACGCACGCTGGTTGAATTTCGTGACGCGCTCGCGGACGAGCATCAATGTCTTTCGCGTTTGGACGATAAAGGCTCTCCGATGTACGCGTTCGTGCATGGCAATCTCGCGCTCGCCAATTCAGCCGGAGGCAAGTTCTGCGGCGTGGATTCAGAGATGCAGATTCTCGCGGAGACCGGCTGTTACGCAGACCTGACACTCCCTTCCGCGCCGGACAGGACGCAGGTTCCGCGCGTCAATGCCATTTATCAATGCGGGCATCCTTTGCATGAAGCGAGACCGCATCGCACGGGGACTTCGGTGCGTGTGGGAAACAGGTCGCCGCAGCTTCCGGTTATCCTGACGGGGCCGCTCGTCTTTAACTGGCAGCGGCGCGTGCGTGGCTTGCCCGTCCCGCGCATAGACGAGGGCGCGCTCGTGGCAAATCAACCGCTCGACATGGCTCGGCTCAATCGCTGGCGCGGCGCGCGCATTCATGTCGAAGGCAGACCCGAATGGGTTTTTGTCAAACTCTACTGTCACGGCTTTTTCCACTTTGACCAGCCTTCGACTATCGGAGACAGAATCAAACAGTTCTGGCACGAAGCCTTTGAGCAGGGCGAGCGCACAGGCGAATATAAAATCCACTTCGCCACCGCACGCGAAGCTTTCAATATGATCTTAGCCGCGACGGACGGGCGCGAGGGCGCACCCGGCCTTTATCGAGACTATCGCCTGCGCCAGATTATGCAGCGCGAGTCTCATCGTTCAACTGGAACAGAAGGTTAAAAGCAGTTTCATCATTAGCCACAGAGGACACAGAGAACACAGAGGAGCAAATGAACCATTACCATGAATGCTTTAAGAAAGTTTTTTAATCTCTGTGTTCTCTGTGCCCTCTGTGGCTAATCAAAGTTTTTATAAAGTGAAACCAAACGTACTCCAACTGATAGACAGCTTTCATCAGGGCGGCACAGAGCGGCAGGCCGTGCAGCTCGCGCGCCTGTTACATGAGAGCGGTCGGTATCATGTGCATGTCGCGTGTCTCAAAGGCGAGGGCGTGCTGCGTGATGAGGTGTTGCGATTAGGTTTAGCTGACATCCCTGAATTTCCACTGACGAGCTTTTACGATGCGAACATGGCAAGGCAGTCGCGCCGCTTCGCTCGTCTCTTGCGCGAGCGCGAAATTGATGTCCTGCACACGCACGATTTTTATACCAACGTGTTCGGCATGGCTGGAGCCGTGCTCGCGCGTGCGCCCGTTGCGCGCATCGCCTCGCGCCGCGAGACGCGCGGCATGCGCAGCCGTGCGCAAAAGTTTATCGAGCGTCGCGCCTATGCACACGCGCATGCCGTGGTCGCCAACGCCGAAGCCGTGCGCCGCGAATTGATTTCCGAAGGCGTGCGCGACAGTAAGATTGTGACGCTCTATAACGGCCTCGACCTCAATCGCGTGACCACGCCGGAAAATTCAGAGCGAGAGGAAACGCTCGCGCGGCTTTCTCTCAGCGGGGCTGCGGGAAAACGCCTCGTCACTATTGTCGCCAACATGCGTCATCCCGTGAAAGACCATAAAACATTTCTGAGAGCCGCGCGGCGCGTCCGCGCAGAAATCCCGGACGCCGCATTCGTGCTGGCGGGCGAGGGAGAGTTGTTGGAATCTTTGCGCGCCTACGCCGCAGAGCTGGGTCTTGAGAGCGACGCTTTTTTTACCGGTCGCTGCGCGCAGGTCGCAGAGCTTTTGAAAGCGTCCGAAGTGTGCGCGCTCAGCTCTACGCATGAAGGTTTCTCGAATTCGATTCTCGAATACATGGCGGCGGCGCGCCCAGTGGTCGTGACGGATGTCGGCGGCGCGCGCGAGGCTGTCATTGAAGGCGAGACGGGTTATATCGTCAGGGCGGGCGATGACGAATCAATGGCGGCGCGCATCATCTCTCTCTTGCGCGAACCCCTTCGGGCGCGTGAGATGGGAGCGCGCGGGCGTCAGGTGGTCGAAGAAAACTTTTCCTGCGCGGCACAGCTCGCGCGCACGGAAGAGTTGTATGAAAAACTGCTGGCGACTGTGCGAGACGGCAAGCACGCGCAGGCCGCGCAGGTAACAGAAAGAACGCAGGCCATCTTGTGAGCAAGCGTTAAAGATTTGAAGTGTTAGAGAAATTGAACAAGCTGAAAGGACGAAGTTTTGCCGAGCTGCGCGACCGCGCGGCGCAGGCTCTCTCTGCGCAAGCAGAGAGACGCGGCCTGAGCGCGCACGCTCGATTGCCATCGGACAGAGCGTTCTTTAACTTGCTTGATTCCCAAAAATTTGAGCGCGCGCCGGACTCTGCCGAGAGCCTGCTTGAGCATTTCCGGCAGCGCACGCAGCCAAAATTTTTCGCGAGCTTTGATAAAACGGAAGCGACGCGCGAAGAGT
>JACMLC010000749.1 GCA_014379795.1 Pyrinomonadaceae bacterium | reverse complement strand
CGCTGCCCGGGAAACCGTAGAACAAAGCGAATGTTCAAACTTCAACGCCTCGAAATCACAGGTTACACAAAGGCAGTGATGAGTGATAAGTGACAAATCAGTTTTCAGTTTTTAGTTTTCAGAAAAAGCGCAAAGTCTTCTTACTAAAAACTAAAAACTAAAAACTGAAAACTGAAAACTACTCCTTCTTGTCACTTATCACTGTTTCCTTATGTTGAGGGCGAAAAAAAGTCTAGGGCAAAATTTTCTGGTTGACGGGCATGTAATTGAAAAGATCGTGCGCGCGGTTGAGCCGTCTGCGAGCGAGACGATTGTTGAAATCGGGGCGGGAATGGGCGCGTTGACTGCTCGTTTGATTGACAAAGCAGGGCGGCTTGTCGCCATCGAGTTTGACGCGGATTTGATTCCGAAGCTTGAGGAAAGATTCGGAGCATCTGAGAATTTTACTCTCGTCGAAGGTGATGCGCTGCGGATTAATTTGTGCGATGCGATTGCGCCAGCCAAGAGCGCGCGGGTGGTCGCCAATCTTCCTTATAATATCTCGACGGCGATTCTGCAACGCTTGCTTGAGCAGCGCGTGTGTGTGCCTGAAATGGTCTTGATGCTGCAAAGAGAAGTGGTTGACAGAATCACTGCGGCTCCCGCGACCAGCGAGCGCGGGTATCTGTCCGTATTGGTCGAGGCTTATGCGGAAGTAGAAAAGCTGTTTGACGTTGCGCCGACGGCATTTCGCCCTGTGCCGAAAGTTTGGAGCACTGTGATTCGTCTTCGCACGCATGAGCGCATGGCCTTTGAAGTCAAAGACGAAAAATTGCTCTGGCAACTGGTCAGCGCGGGCTTTGCGCAACGGCGCAAGACCATTTTTAATAACCTGCGCAGCGCGCCTGAAGATTTACGCGGGTCTATCGAAACTGCGGGCGGCGCGCAGAGTTTGCTTGCGGAGGCTTTTATCGAACCGCGCCGCCGCGCCGAAACTCTCACGCTTGAAGAATGGGCGCGCCTTTCTGCTTCACTTGAAAATCACAACAGCTAATCTTTGCGATCTTTGCGAAAAAACTTTGCGGTCTTTGCGTTAAAAAGCCCTTAACCGCAAAGACCGCAAAGAAGAAACGCGCAAAGACTGCAAAGTTTTTCTCTGCTTGCCGCGCCTTGATTTAAACCAACTCGTATCCCATCGGCCTGTTCCGGTAGATGAGCGACAGGTATTCGTGTATGTCAAAGGGATGCGTGCCGCCGTTGAATTTGTGCAGGAAGAGAGTCTTGATGTGCGGGAGCAGCCTGCCCTCTTCGTCAATATCCGCATCGAGGATCAAGACTTCCTTGCCTTCAGGGTCAATCGCCGGAGCCAGCGTGAGTTGCAGATTGCCGTTGTCTTCGTTGGATTTGATGCTGAACATTTTGTTCTTAGTGACTTGATAACCGGCGGGCATGTTGCCGTGATGGTTCTGCGCGGGCGTGTTTCTGTAGTCTGGAAAATCGCTTGTGCGATCTTTGATGGTGCGGACGATCTGTCCTATCCGGGGGTCTGCGACAGCGATGATTCTTTCGCGCCCGATTTCCAGAATTTTTTGGACGAATGAGAACCACGCTTCGTTTCCGCCGGTCGGCTCCTTCATCATCGAAAGCTTGGTAAAGACATTGAGCAGTGCGGCTTTCGCGAACTGTAGCTTACTGTCATCCCCTATGTTGTCATAAACATCGTCCGTAAATTTCCCCAGAGTTTTGCCGCCCTTCAGTTTGACGTTGGTTGATGTCTCAAGCACGCGTTTCAGTGGCAATAGCTCGTTGGGCAGTTGATGCCACAGGTCAAATTTTGCTTTCCATTTATCCGGGCGGCGAATGACCGTCAAATTTCTGATAATCGTCTCGCCGTCAAAGAGCGTGAACGCATCCGATTTTCGATGGCGATAGCGCGGGGCGACGATGTCGCAAATCAGATTGTCGGCTTGCGGGAAAGCGGGAATGGTAAAACGCCTGTTCGGCGGAAACGAGAGATCGCGATGCCTGACGAGAAATTTGTCGGGCGTAGAGATGCGATGAAAGCCAATCGTCACGCCGGTTTCGTTCGCGGGTTTGTTCTCAGCATCCAGCAAACCCAGCTCAAAAAATCCTTCGTTACTCATAATGGTGGGGTCTCCTTTGGAAATGCAAGGATGAAGGCGGAAGGCGGAAGGATGAAAAGCATGCTATTGAGCCTCGAACCGCTCATCTCTAATAGCATCCCCTTCATCCTTCATCCTTCCGCCTTCATCCTTATCATTTGATGGCAGCTTGCAGGACTTCGTTAAAGCGTCGGGCGAGGTCAGCGATATTCGTTGCCTTGTCGTGCCCGTTGATGATCGTGCGTGCATCTTCATAGTTGGGCGGCTGGCCGTCTTTGATAAACTGGCTGAGCTTTCTGCCTGTGAACCAGCCTTCTATCATTCCCTGAACCGCAATCCTGTAGGCCAGCTCAGGATTCTTCGCGCGATCCGGTTCGGTCAGCAAATCAACGCCCGTCAGAGCTTTCGCTTTAGAGTAATTTCTGCGCCCGGTGAGCTGCACATACCCGCGCCCATGAAACAGCGCGCCGTCGCCTGCCTTTGTGTTGCCCAGCACCTTTCCCACCTTTGTCTGCGGGCCATAACGCGAATTGAAATACTTTGGCCCACCGTGTTCGTCAATGGGCTTCATCGTATGCGCCGTTTCCCATTTGAAGGTGGCGAGGCAGTAAGCCAATTGCCGCCTGTCAGTCTCCGTGCCTGCAAAGCGGTTGTCCTGTTCTATCTGGCTCAGGAGAAATTCCAGTGCGTCCACTAAATCCTGTGTGATGGGGCCGAACCGTGTGCGGTAACCGTCGAAGAATTTCTTGCGATCAAACGTAAACATCTTTCTTCCTCCATTTAGCTTGGGATGTTGTTAAATACCATGTGCGCCTCGCGTATGAATTTGAGGGCTGTTCCGATGCTGAAGTGAATTTCCACAAGCTTTTACCTTTCTCGATTTTGAAAAGCTTTGACGGAGTGCGAGCGTCTCTCCGGCGGGTGGAGTGTGCTTGGGGCGTGTATCCATATTGATTCAAGTCAGCCCCGTTATCTGTATGTTACCGAAGCGGCACGCATAGTACCCCAACATACACATTTATAAGCAAGTTAATTTTGTTGATGGCATGTAGAAAATCCGGTATGAATCACCACAAGAGATGTCTGGCGTGTGTGTGTTATACTGTTCGGCTAATTTTTACCCGGCGAGCGTGTTCTATATGGCATGCTTGCCCGGTTATTCAAGGAGAGTAGAGAAAAGAAAACACTGTGAGTAATTTAGAATTGATTCCACTCGGCGGCGTCGGCGAGTTCGGGATGAACTGTATGGCCGTGCGTTACGACGATGAGATGATCATCATTGACGCCGGAATGGGATTTCCCGAAGAGAGCGTATACGGCGTTGACGTGTGCGTGCCGGATTTTGATTTTCTGGAAGAGTACAGGGAAAGCATCACCGCCATCATCCTGACGCACGGGCACGAAGACCACTTGGGCGCGCTGCCTTATATCCTTAAAAAATTTAACGTTCCTGTCTACGCCTCGCATTTTACAGTGGGCTTAGCGGAGCGAAAGCTCGAAGAGCATGACCTGCTCAATGATGTCTTGATTCATCGCGTCGAGGCGCGACAGGTGGTCGAACTCGGCCCGTTCAAGATCGAGTTTATACGCGCCTCGCATTCGCTGATAGACTGTTTTTCGCTGGCTATCAGAACGCCCGTCGGGACGATCATTCATACGGGCGATTACAAGGTTGATGAGACGCCGGTCATTGGCGATCCGATTGATCTGAGAACGCTCAGGAGCTACGGGCAGGAGGGCGTGCTGGCGCTGCTTTCGGATTCGACCAACGCGACCGTGCCGGGGCGCACGCCGTCCGAGCGCGCGGTCATTCCGGCTTTTGAAGAAATCTTCGCCGAAGCCAAAAGCCGCATCGTCGTCGCAGCCTTCGCGTCTTCCATACACCGCTTGCAGATCGTGATTGATGTAGCGCAGCAGTTTAACCGCAGGGTTTGCGTGCTTGGCCGCTCGATGCAAAAGAACGTGGAGATTGCTGAAGAGCTTGGCTATCTGGACATCCCGGACGGCCTGCTTATTTCGCTGGGCGAGTCGAAACAGCTTGATGATGACGAAATCGTCTATCTCGTGACCGGTTCGCAGGGCGAGTCGCGCGCTGCTCTTTCGCAGATGTCCTCACAATCTTACAAGGGAATGACGATCGAAGAAGGCGATACGGTCATCCTCTCGGCGCGCATCATTCCCGGCAACGAGCGAGCCATCTCGCGCATGATCGGAAATATCTACAAGCGCGGCGCGAATATCATCGAAGAGAAACGGCGTCTGATTCACGTCAGCGGGCATGCTTCGCAGGAAGACATCAAGATCATGACAGAGGCCGTGCGCCCTAAGTTCGTCGTGCCGATTCACGGCGAGTATCGCATGCTCTTTCGTCAT
>JACMLC010000748.1 GCA_014379795.1 Pyrinomonadaceae bacterium | reverse complement strand
GACGATCGCTTCCAGGCGAATGCGATCTTGCGGCGTGACCTAGACGACGATGCCTGCTCTCATTTCAAGAGCTTGAAACAGCCTACCCGTTCAGTGAATCCTCTGAATGGGGCAGTCCACTACCGGGCAACCTCCTTCGAGACCTTGTCCATCACTAATTTTAGTTGTTTGCGCAGTAATGGTCCTCTCAAGTGCTGGTCAATATTCAAGTAATGTTCGGTGGCTAGAACGCGTTTGATATCAGTAATGCTATGACATTTTTTATCAGCCGCAAGCTCAAAAGCGCGATCTATAATTGATGTTGTTTTCATGTTAGCACTTTCAGAACAGAGAAGGCTAGATTCGATTTTAAAAACCTAGAAGCCCGTCGGCATCCGGAAGGTGAAGCAGGTTTTTCCTTCTCTCGTTTTCACCTCAATTACCCCCTCGTGCGCTTTGGCAATTTCGGAACAGATATACAGACCGAGCCCAAGACCTTTGCGGCTGCCGCCGACCTCGCCGCGAAAAAATGGCTGGAAGAGTCGCTCGAATTCAGAAGGCTGAATCACCTCTCCAGAGTTGGTCACAGATAACTCGAACTGTCCCTCTTCCGCCCGGGCATACACATGGACAGGGGTATTCGGAGCACAGTAAACACATGCATTTCCAAGAAAATTAGAGAGGAGCTGTCCGATTCGTAGGCGGTCGCATTTGACCAATTCTCGCAAATCGATATCAATTTTGAAATCAAGAGCCGGATGAACGCCTATTAATTCTTCAATTATTTGAAGAAGTACAGGTTCGAGAGGCTTGCTCTCGTCGATGTTATTGATACATCTGCCTCCAATTCGGCCGGGAGTAAAATCTAAGATATTCTCGATCAGCGCTGACATACGGGTAATGCTTAGTTCTATTTGTTCAGCCAACTCAGCTGCTTGCTCCGGATAGCGCAGCATGAGACGTGTTGCTGAGGAAACCAAGGCCAGGCGGTTCTTAACATCGTGGCCTAGTACTGCGATACACTGTTCCCGCCGCTCGGCCTCAGACATCTGGCGGGCTAATCTTTCCTCCTGTGCCAGTTTGCGTTCAGTGATGTCGATGGCCGCGCCTATCACCCGGATGCAGCCGTCACTTTCGTCAAACACGCCATGACCTTTGGCGGCCACCCAGCGAATGACGCCGTCCTCCTTGCCAATCGTGCGGTATTCAACGTCGTAGATCGCGCGACGCGCCGGATCGGCGGCGCTGGCAAACACGGTGGCCACGCGCTCGCGGTCGTCCGGGTGCAGCCCGTTATAGAAATCTTCTAGGCTGACGGGAGCGTCGGGTGAGATGCCAAACATCGCCTTTACGCGCGGTGGCCAAAGCAATCGGCCATTGCCTTGCTCGACATCCCACCAACCGATATCGGCGGCTTCCGTTGCTAGCCTGAGACGCTCCTCGGCAGACAACAACTCTCCGGCGGTCGGTACCAGATCGCGGCTTTGATGTCTGAGCGGGTGCATCGTTCAGCGGCGATCAGGGGGCATTGGCAGGGCCTAAGATGAATTTCTCGACCAGTTTGCCGAATCTAAGCGCGGTGTCTGTTGTGAACCCAACAGACGAGGTGACATATCGGGAGGTCGCGCGTTACCGTGTCGCCCGCTTGTTGCGGGTAGGGAGTGTGCCCGATGGACAAGCCCCAGGCTGAGAAGAAAATCTATAAAAATCAGTTGCTTGGTGCCTTCGAGCCGGATGCTCGTCGAAGGATTATGCGTCTCGCGAAACCTGTCACACTTAAACTTGGAGCGACCGTGTGCGAGGCGGGTGGGGTGCTGACGCATGTCTACTTTCCGGAAGGATGCGTACTTTCGCTGCTGACTGTTTTGGATAATGGCTCGGAAATTGAATGTGCAAACATCGGGCGCGAGGGAGCTTTTGGGATTTTTTCAGCCATGTACAGCCGCGTGTCCTTCAATCGATGCACTGTTCAACTGGAAGGACCGATGCTTCGATGCGAAATCAAACCTTTGCAAGCCGAGTTTCAGAAAAGCCCGCATCTCCAAGATTTATTTGTTAGCTACTCCGAAACTTTGTTGTCACAGGTCATGCAGACCGTCGCTTGCAATTCCCTTCACACCGTAGAAGAACGAATGTGCCGATGGCTTCTGATGATGCACGATCGAGCTGAAGGCGAGGTATTAACCTACACGCATGAATTTCTTGCACGGATCATGGGTGCAAACAGGACTTCAGTCACGCTCGCGGCTCAATCTTTGCAGAATCAGAATTTGATAAGCTACCGCCGCGGCTTGATGCAGGTAAAAGACCGCGCAGGGCTGGAGGCAGTGTCGTGCGAGTGTTATGCCATCGTCAAAGCAAGATTTGACGCATTTCTAACCCCACCCTCGACTGCCAATCAGAAAGAGAAATTGGGGCGGACAAGGGTTCCTTAGCAGGCTGCTGAAAAGCTACCAGCGCCGGGCGGTGAAGGCGGAGTCATCGCCGTGATGAAAGCGGATCTCACCGATGAGCGCATTATCCCCTTCGAGTCCGGCATCACCGTCGCCGCAGGCTTGGTCCATTTGAAGTGAATGCTGTGGCTTCCTGAGTGGCCATCGATCTCGCATTGGACGGCACCAAAGGCCAATTCGCCTCCGCCGTCGCGACGATCTTCCGAGATCTCGGATGCGACGTCGCGGTCGAAGCCACAGTGCAGGGAGCGCACGCCCGTCACGATCCAGACGTTCTTGTCCGCTTCCCAATTTTAGCCTCAGGGCAGGTTCGGCTTTTCCAGGCCCGCCGCCAGCCGCACCAGCTCAGCCTTGTCGGTACCTGGGGCTGCCACCACGGCCACCACCTCGGGCTGCCCCTGGGTCAGCGTGCCGATCCTGTCCACCACCAATGTGTCGATCCGCTCCATGCGCTCCAGCGCCCCGGCATTCTT
>JACMLC010000747.1 GCA_014379795.1 Pyrinomonadaceae bacterium | reverse complement strand
TTACAACAGCAAAAAAGAACGACGTGGCTAAACACTATCTACTCGAAGGTTTCCTGATTGCGGTTCGAAGTGTGCACGCCACCGGAGGAGGCACAAAGGAGACGTCTTACTACACAGCTATCAACAATTTGCTCGATGGTGTTGGCGTCAAGCTGAAGCCGAAGGTGCTGTGCGTAATGCAGTTGAAGAGTCTGGGCGCAGGAAATCCAGACGGTGGGCTGTTCTTCCTTGCGCTCTTGCAGGTGCTTCTCAAAAGCCGCTAGATTTTTCTTGAACTGCTCGGTCGCTTCGGGCGGATGTTTCGATACCTCTTGCTGCATCACGACCAGCGCGCGTTCGAGAAAAGCCAGATAGTTGCGCGCCTGTATTGGAGTTTGGATATTCCCGTCTCGCGGCTCGTTATCTCTGAAAAATTTGTCTATCTCCGGAGACCAGATGTTGTACAGGGGTTCCCTTGATTCCGTTGAAACTTTACCCGCCGCATAGAGGCGGAAAATGTATTCCAGGCTGAACGACACGATGTAACACCTGACGCGTTCGTCCGGATTGAGATTTTCTATAAACGAACGACTGATGCGAACTATGTCGTTCCAGGAGCCGTCTTCGCGGAGCAGCTTCTTAAAGTCGCTGGTGAACATTTCGTCCACCAGCGGCGTTAAATCTCTTGTCTCCCGGAAGCGTTTGATAAAACGGTCGGCTGTCTCCTGCGCCTGCCTTAATTCTTCGGCGACGATTTGTTTATTTTGCGTGGGCGAGCTTTGGCGTTTGTTCGGCTCTTGTTTCACCTGAGCGAAAGTCGCGGCGGTGATAAAGCAGGTCAGGATGAGTGCGATAAAGCATCTGTATTTCATTTTGATTGCGTCCTTGAGTTACCATCATAACACGCGCGAGTTTTGTGCATCTAATTTGGAACTTGGAACTTTTTAGTCATAGGTTTGCGATAAAATTTTTCTATTCTTAATTTGTCATGGCAGCTTTAGAGAACAAACAAACACTGGTTTTAACTCCGCAAGTCGAAGGAGCGAACGGCCACCGGCAGCCGGGCGGCAAAGCGCAGTTAGCATTGCCTTCATCCGCGCACACAGCCCGCGAAGAGCAGCCGTTGGAAAAGCGTTTTGGCCTGCGCGGCTGGCTGCGCGCCGCAAACATCGCACGCGTGCTGGGGCTGCTCTCGTTCTATCTTTACCTAGACAGTTATGACATTCGCCACGAATTTAACCGGCGGATGTCTGCGAGGCGGCGCGAGGAAGTGCGCGGGCGCGGGCGCGTCGCGCTCTTTCAGGAATGGAGCCGCGATGTTGACCGCCGCGCCTTCGATAAGCTGATTCGCGTCGCGCGCTTCGTGGTCTTTCGCGGCGCGGGCGAAAACAAAGAGCAGCAGCTTGAGAAACAATCCGTGTGGCTCAGAGAAAGCCTGCTCTCTCTTGGCCCGACCTTTATCAAAATCGGCCAGACGCTCGGCACGCGCGCAGACCTTTTGCCGCTTGCTTACGTTAAAGAGTTGTCAACCTTGCAGGATCAGGTTCCGGCGTTTCCGACTGCCGAAGCCTATGCGCGCATCGAAGCCGAATTGGGCAAGAGCCTCGGCGAAGCCTACGCGGAGATTGACGCCGAACCCATCGCCGCAGCCTCGCTCGGGCAGGTCTACCGCGCGCGACTGCACACCGGCGAAGAGGTCGCCATCAAAGTCCAGCGCCCCAATCTGGCAGAGACCATCAGCTTTGACATCGCCATCCTGCGCCGCATCACGGACTTTCTCAATCGCGTTCCGCAGCTCAGCGAGAACGCGGACTGGTCTGGCATGCTGCGCGAATTTGACGAGACCATTCATGAAGAAATGGACTATGTCAAAGAAGGCCACAACGCAGACCGCTTTCGCGAGAACTTTAAAAGCTGGCGCGTCATACACGTTCCGAAAATTTATTGGAGCCATTCGACGCGCCGCGTCCTGACGATGGAATTCATACGCGGCACAAAGGTCGTTGACCTTGAAGCTTTGCGCGCGCGCCGTATCTCGCCCGTTAAAGTCAATCGCCTGCTGATTCGCACCTACTTGAAACAACTCTTGGAAGACGGCTTCTTTCACGCAGACCCGCATCCGGGAAATCTGTTGGTGATGGACAATGGACGCCTCGCCTTCTTCGACTTTGGCATGACCGGCAGGATTACGCCGCGTCTTCAGTCGCAGATGATTGACGCCTTTTTTCACGTCGTCGGAAAAGATGTGCATGGCTTGGCGCAGGATTTAATCAATCTCAATTTCCTCAAACCGGGAGTTGACCCTGAGACCGTGCGACCCGTCGTCGAAGGGCTTTTCCAACACTACCTGAATTTAAAACTTGGCGAAGTGAATTTTAAAGAGCTGACTTACGACCTCGCGGAAGTGATGTACGAATACCCGTTTCGCCTTCCGGCGAACTTCACTTACGTCATGCGCGCATTGATGACGCTCGAAGGCATAGGCATCGTGACAGACCCCGGCTTTAACTTCTTCGACACGGCCAAGCCCTACGCCAAGCAGTTCATGCTCAGGCGCGAAGGCAAGCATTTTCGCAAGCTGCTGCTGGACAAATTCACCGGGCGCGACGAAGAAGGCCGCATCGAGTGGGGCAAGATGTGGAAGCTCGCCAAGATGGCCGCCAAGATGTATCTCGAAAAGAAATAGCTTTGAAGCAGGTGAGATGATTGACTTGATAGAGAAATTTTACCGGCGGCACTCGCGGCAGTGGCCTACGAGTTCCAGACGGTAATCTGTGGCCTCGAACCCTTCGCGCGGCTTGATCTGCTCAAGCAGTTGCGATCCCTTCGGCGCGTCCAAATCCCAAATCTTCCCGCAGGTCAAACAGTGCATGTCATAAGAACCCGCCACATAGGCGCAGGCGGTTCTGATGCTGTCGTTTGATTATTTTGTTTCATGGATGAAATTTTGTTTCACTTTCCGCTTGAGATGTGATACAGTGCCGCGCGTGATTGAGAAACGCGCTACCGTTTCCGGTAGTTGAGTTTAAGTCCTTCGGGGCGAGAAAACGCTTGAACAAACTTTAAAGCCGGAGACGGCTCAACTGTAAGGAGTGAAACAAGATGAGCAACCAGACCAAACCGAAAGTCAACCCTTTGAGCCGCCGCCCCAGACAGCAGCGGCTGGTGATGGCCGTGCGCGGCGGAGCAGGCGTCGGCAAGAGCTATTTCATACGCAGCATGTCCGAAGCGGGTATGGGTCGCCTCTGCATCTTTGACGTGGAGCGCAAGGCGCGGCTGTTAAAAGGCGTCGGCACGCAGTTCGATGCTTTTGAGATAGAGCATCCGGACGAGCTGCCGGAGTTTATAGACTGGGCTTTGTCGGGCGAAGGCCGCGAGCAGAATTACGAATGCTTTGCCTTAGATTCGTGGGCTGGCTATTTCAGCGCGAAGCACAGCGAGATGCTACAGGCTGTGCGCGAGCGCACGGGCGATCCCCTCGCTCAGCCTTCTGCGGAAGAACTGGCGGCAGACCAGATGGTCTTGCAAGGAGTCCTTCGCCGTCTCTGCATCGAGAGCGGAAAGTCCGTCGTCATCGTTGACCAGATTGCGGCCAAAGGAAAAGAGGCGAAGGAAGACAACGAGATCGGGCGCGTGTTGCCGATGACCGCGAGCGGCCTCGAATACTTCGTAGACATCATGGTCGAAGTCTCCATGCAGGAGCGCGACGGCGAGGTCACGCGCGTCTTTCAGGTGGTCAAGAGCAACAGCTCCGCTTTCGAGGTCGGCTTTGAGATGCAGGGCGACATCGCTTTCAAAGATTTTCTTGAGCACATGAAAAGCGAAGAGGCTTTAGATTTAGCTTTCGATAAGCCCGCGCCGCAGAGCGTGCCGGAGACTTTGGAAGAGAAGCCTTCGCGTCTCTCAATCGTGCCGCCGCAGATCACGATTCAGGAATTGATTGCCAAAGCCGAACAGCTCGGCTTCAAGCAGGCGGACATCGTGACGGGCGCAAAGCTCTATCACAATCAGTCGAACATCTATCGCCTGACGCCCGAACAGATCGCAGACCTTGACCGCCGCATCACCGCGCGCGTCGAGAAGATGAAGACCACGCAAACCGAAGCGAGCGGCAACGACAGACAGGAAGCCGCAGCAGCCGGAACAACCAAGGCTCAATCAGCCCGCACGCTCAAGCGAGCGTAGAAAAGCAAGGATGAAGGATGAAGGCGGAAGGATGAGAGGCATGCTATTGAGCCTTGAACCGCTCATCTTGAAATAGTATCTCCTTCATCCTTCATTCTTCCGCTTTCATCCTTGTCCTTCTAAGGAGAACGTCATGCCCCCAACAAAGCGTTTTCGCGTGCTGCTGGAAAAGCATGAAAGCAGCGAAGCCACAGGCATCAAGATTCCCTTCGATGTACAGAAAGTCTTCGGCACGCGTGCGCGCGTCCCCGTGCGCGGCACGATCAACGGCTTTCCTTTTCGCAGCTCGATCTTTCCCATGGGTGGTGAAGGTTGTTATTACATGGCCGTGAATAAGCAGACGCGCGAGGGCGCGAAGGCTAAAGGCGGCGAGACCATCTCGGTCTTGATGGAGCGAGATGAAGAGCCGCGCACGATTACCCCGCCGCCGGATTTCGCAAAGGCTTTAAAAGCCAACAAGGCTGCGCAGGCGATGTGGGAAAAACTGAGCTACACGCATCGCAAGGAACACGCACGGGCTATCGAAGAAGCCAAGCGGCCTGAGACCCGTGCGCGGCGCATCGAAAAAGCCGTCGCGCAGCTTGCCGCCGGGAAAAAACCTTAACTCTGTAAGGAGAGAAATCATGTTGCGAAGCATTCTCGCGGTGATTGCCGGAAGTATCACTTGGATGGTGACTGCGCTCGGGATGGACTTGGTTATGATGAGTCTCTTTCCGCAGTTGTACGGCGAGGGCGGCAAGGTTGTAAGCGTTCCCCTTCTGCTCTTTTCGGGTTTTTACAGTCTGCTCTTCTCCGTGCTGGGCGGCTATGTAACAGCCTTCATCGCACGCCGCAGCGAGCTTCAGCATGTTTTCATTCTCGGCGTGCTGCAACTCGTGATGGGCATCATAGCAACGATAAAAATGTGGGACACCGCGCCCGTCTGGTATCACGTTATATTCCTGACACTATTGATTCCGGCCAACCTGCTCGGCGGACAGTTGCGACTGATGCAGAAAAGTAAGACAGGCCAGCCACGGCTCAGGACAGCTTGATTGATAGCCAGCCTGCTTGCGCGTGAAATTCAAATCGCTGCATCCGCAGGCTCGGATTGCTATCTCGTTTTTTGCAGAGAGGAACACTTATGTTTCTGGGTTTGAGAACCGTGATCTATCAGGTCAGTGACCTTGAGCAGGCAAAGATTTGGTACAGCAAGGCGCTCGGCTTCAATCCTTACTTTGACGAGCCTTTCTATGTGGGTTTCAACGTCGGCGGTTACGAGTTGGGTTTAGACCCTGATAGCTCCAATGCTACCGCCGGAAGCTCTGGCGTGGTGGCTTATTGGGGAGTGGAAAATGTGGAAGACTCTCTGCGGCATCTTCTCGAATCGGGAGCGAAAGAGCATGGCGCGGTGCAGAATGTCGGCGATGGGATTCGCGTCGCCACAGTGCTCGACCCGTTCGGTAATATTTTCGGCATTATCGAAAACCCGCACTTCACACTGGAAAGCAAGTGAGTAGCCTTTGCGCTAACTGAGGAGTTTTTTGTAAGCTCCTCTGGAAATGTCTCTGCCTGAAATCACCCTTCGCTTCGAATCGGGAACGCTTCTTCTGGATGGCGTGGATCGCGCCTTCGCCGCGCCGCCCGCTTTTCGCTGGGACGAGCGCGTCAACCGTTGGCGCGCACAGGCAGACGCCTACAGGCATATCGTCAAAGATTTAATCCGGCGCGAGATTGCTTTTACGGATGAAGCGCGCGGTTATCACAAGTTTGATTTTCGCGCGAAGCTGCTGGTCGAGGCGCGGCCTTATCAGGAGCAGGCGATTGCAGAGTGGAAGCGACGCGAGCGTTGCGGCGTCGTGATTTTGCCGACCGGCGCGGGCAAAAGCCTCGTCGCGCAGATAGCGATTGAGCAGGTAGGCCGCAGCGCGCTCATCGTCGTCCCGACGATTGATTTGATGAATCAATGGTACGACCTGCTGCTCTCATCTTTTCAGGCGGAAGTCGGCCTGATCGGCGGCGGCTACTTTGAAGTCGGAGCTTTGACCGTCACGACCTATGCTTCCGCCTTTCGCTTTATGGAACGGCTGGGCAATCAATTCGGCCTGATAATTTTTGATGAGTGCCATCACCTGCCGAGCAGCATCTATCGCTATGCGGCAGAGATGGCAATCGCGCCGTTCCGTTTGGGGCTGACGGCGACGCCGGAGCGCGCGGACGGAGAAGACCAACTGCTCGAAGAATTGATTGGCCCAATCGTCTATCGCCGCGAAGCGCAGGAATTTGCTGGCGAGTATCTAGCCGATTACAGCATCGTCCGCGTGCATGTCGAATTGAGCCGCGAAGAACGCGAGCTTTACGAAAGCGAGCGCGCCATCTTTCGCCGCTTCTTAAACGACAAAGGAATCTCTCTGAGCAGTTTGCGCGGGTGGCAGATGTTCATCGTCGCGAGCGCGCGCAGCGAAGACGGCAGACGCGCGATGATGGCCTATCGCGCTTCAAAGCGTATTGCTCTGGGAACAGATGCCAAGCTGCGCGTGCTGGCAGACTTGCTGACGCGCCACAAGCGTGATCGCACTTTAATCTTCACCGCCGAGAATGAAATGGTCTATCGCATCTCTCAAAAGTTTTTGATTCCGGCGATTACACATCAAACGGGCGTCAAAGAAAGACGGCAATGGCTCGAAGCTTTTAACAAGGGCGACGTGCTGGCTCTGGCAACCTCGAAGGTGCTCAACGAAGGCGTCAACATCCCCGAAGCTGCGGTCGCCATCGTCCTCTCCGGCTCAGGCTCTTCGCGCGAGCACATCCAAAGACTGGGGCGCATCCTGCGCAAACAGCCGGACAAGGAAGCAACGCTCTACGAAGTCATCACGCGCGACACCACCGAAGAGCACATCAGCAAACGCCGCAGCGAAGGCGGGCAGTTTCGTGAAATAAGATATGAGTCGGAAGACGCAGGACTGTTCGAGTGAAAATAAAGGATGAAGGCGGAAGGATGAAGGATGAAGGGGCTGCTGTTGAAGATGAACGGCTCAAGGCTCAATAGCATGCCTCTCATCCTTCCGCCTTCATCCTTCATCCTTGCTTTTCTATGTTGACTTCTGATCTGGCAATGAGTTGGCGGCGCGGCGGGCGTGTCCGCCCGTATCAGGTGAAGACTGAGGATGCAGTGCACCTACAGGAAGCGCATGACTTGATAGCTGTTTT
Source organism: Pyrinomonadaceae bacterium (assembly GCA_014379795.1). Classification (GTDB taxonomy): domain Bacteria; phylum Acidobacteriota; class Blastocatellia; order Pyrinomonadales; family Pyrinomonadaceae; genus JACMLC01. Next base: position 1,481 of record JACMLC010000747.1, on the reverse strand, counting down.
TCAGCAGCATGAAGGACGCACGCGCGCGTCGCTTGACGAAGCGTTGAATGAATACGTCGGCATCGGGACGGATTACAAGATACTGCGCGGCCTGATAAAGCTGCTCACAGATCGCTGCGAGTTTGAAACTCCAATCGCCACAGACCCTGCGGAGATACGCCGCGCAGTGTTTCTCGCTGCCAAAGCTTTTCATCCCATGACGGACAATGAAGAGGCGCGCGCTTCGATTGCGAACGAGGCCGCGCGTGAGCTTGGATGCGTGCCGGAGATGGCGCTGGATAATTTGTATGCGGACTTGCCTGAGAATCAAATCCTGTCGGAGTTCGAGACGCTTGAGGCTGCGGAGCTGCTCGACCGTTACAACATGGCGCAGGCGCAGGCGTTGCTTTATCGCTGCGAAGAGATGCGGCTGTCTGTCGCGGCGCAGGATGCCGTGAGCTATAGAGAACTGTTCGCGGCCATCAAAGCTTACAGGCTGATTCATACGGTCAAAGGCAATGCGAAAGAGGGCTATGAGATAAAGCTTAATGGCCCTGTCTCAATGTTTCATCGCTCACAAAAATACGGGGTGCAGATGGCGGTCTTTCTGCCCGCGCTGCTGACTTGCAGCAACTGGCGTATGAGCGCGGTGATTATTTCAAAGCCGGGAGGCCATGCTCAATTTGAGCTTGATAGCAAGCAGACACAGCTTCGCTCTCATTATCTGAAAGAGATGCCGTATGAAAGTCCCGCGCCCGCCGCATTCGAGGCGAAGTGGGCTAAGTATGAAAGCGCATGGACGCTTTTGAAGAGCAACGAAGTGATTGATTTAGGCGAGAGCGCATTCATCCCCGATTATGTCTTGCGACATCCGGACGGACGGCGCGTGTACTTAGAGATTCTTGGTTTCTGGACGCCGCAGCATCTGAAAGCGCGCATGGAAGAGTTCGCGCATAGCGGCATGCGAAACTTTATTATCGCCGCGTGGGATGAACTCAGAGGCAGCCGCGAGCCGCCCGCGCGCCTGCCGCCGAATGTCATTACTTTCAAGCGGTCGCTCGATCCCGCTATTGTTGAGCTAACGATTGAAAAGCTCTTGAGCGATGAAGAGTAGAACGTGAAAACGCTATTGACTATTGAGCTGGTGCCGAAAACTTCGTGGTACAAAAACGTCCGCTCGCACGTTTCCAAAGAAGAGTGGGACAGGCTGCGCAACATCATCTACGAGCGCGCCGGGTGGGTCTGTGAAATCTGCGGCGGCAAGGGGCGTAAGTGGCCTGTCGAATGTCATGAAGTATGGCTCTACGATGACGAGCGTTATGTGCAGAAGCTTGAGCGGATGATCGCGCTCTGCCCGGAGTGTCATGAGGTCAAGCACATCGGGCTGGCGAGCGTGCGCGGGAAGCAGTTTCAGGCGATGCGGCATCTGTCGAAGGTCAACGGGTGGTCAATGGAAGACGCGCGCCACTATGTCGAAGCCTGTTTCGAGCAGTGGTCAAGGC
>JACMLC010000746.1 GCA_014379795.1 Pyrinomonadaceae bacterium | reverse complement strand
GGCGGCAGCCTGCAACCCAGCACGAACGGCAGGCCGCTCTGCATGATGCGCCCCATCGTGCCTTATCGCGGCGCGCGTTATGCAGTCTCGACCGTCAACAGCGTGCGTAACGATTCGCGCCCGCCCATCACTTCCCTCAGTCAGGTCGAAGGCTGCCTGATCCACACGGGCAGTAAAAAGATCTTAGACGGCGTCTGCGCTCAATTGGATCTGGACCCGGACTCGGCTAAAGTGAGAACTTCTTACGAGATTCTACAGAAATACGGCAATCTCTCCAGCGCGTCCACAGGCTTTATGCTGGCGGAAAAGAGTTTTAGCAAAGGCCCCGCGATGGTCGTCAGCTTCGGCGTCGGTTTCGCCGCCAGCGCGGGACTGCTGAATTTCAATTAAAGATTTAGCCACAGAGGCACAGAGACACAGAGCAAATTCAAAAGTTTTACCAGCTTTCTTTTTATAATTCCCATCTCTGTGCCTCTGTGGCTAATTCGTAAAATTTCATGAATGCGGTTGAGAAAAGTGAAGATGAGCGTCCGGCGTACACGGCAGAACATGCTGCCGCGTATCCGATTGAGTACATCGCGGGCATAGACCTTTATAACGAGCGCGAGTTTCATGCGGCGCATGACGCCTGGGAAGACCGCTGGCGAGACGATGTCGGGCCGCAGGAAAAACTTTTTCTGCAAGCGATGATTCAATCCGCTGTCGTCTTTCATCACCTGGAGATCGGGCGTCCGGGCGCGGCGCGGCGCATGTACCAGATGGCGACGGAAAAGTTTGCGCGGCTCGGGCACAAGCGTTTCATGTCGCTCGATCTCGAAGATTATCAGGCACAGCTTGAACACTCGCTCTCCTGGCTCCTGACCGCCGCAGACCCGCGCGAAGTGACACGTCCCGACATCGAGCCGCCGGTCATCCGCTTGCAGCCCGAAGTGATGGAGTACGACTAAAGATGGCGATAGGACTCGGAGAGCCGGAAATACCAAGACCTGCCAGCGTCTCGCACAAAACCCAAGCACAGGAACAAAGCCCGAATAGCTTGCCTGTCAAGGCCGTCCGCGATGTGCGTCTGCTGCTCATAGCCCTGTGGCTGGGCGCGGCTGTCTTTTTCAGCTTCGCCGTCGCGCCGAGCGTCTTTAGCGTGCTGCCCGCGCGCGAATTGGCAGGCGCGGTCGTCTCGCGCACGCTCTCTATCGTCAACACCGGAGGCTTTATCATCAGCCTCTTGCTGCTCTTGAGCGCGCCGCTCTATAAAAATAATTTGAGCAAGCGCGCTTTTTATGCAGAGCTGGTATCGCTCGCTTTGATCGCGTTGACGACCTTTGCGGGGCAATGGATAATCGCCGCGCGCCTTCAAGCTCTGCGCCTTGCGATGGGACGCCCGATTGACGAAATAGCGCAAAACGACCCCTTGCGCGTTGCTTTCAACAGCCTTCACGGTTACTCTGTCACAGCACTGAGTCTCGGCATGATAGCCGCTGTCATAACCCTGCTGCTCATCGCGCGCCGCACGAACAGATAATATTTTTTAAGAAGTAAGAAGTATGAAATACCCCACCGCTCGCAAGACATTCCCGGTCGCGCTTCTGTGTCTCTCTTTGTTGCTGCATGGCTTCATGCGCCCTGCTGCGTTGCAGGCGCAGCAAGGAATCGCTTCCGCTGCCATCCCTCAACCGATTTCGCCAGCTTCGTCAGAGGCGGCCAAGCGGCAGGAAGCTTTTGAGATAGTCTGGACGACCGTCAAACAGCAATTTTACGATCCTTCTTTCGGCGGCGTTGATTGGGATAAGGTGCGCGCACGCTATGCGCCGCGCGTCGCCGCCACCGGCAGCGATGAGGATTTGCATCTGCTCTTGCAGGAGATGCTGAATGAGCTTCACCAGTCACACTTTATTATTATCCCGCCCGATGCGATTCCGAAGTTTCCCTTGATGGACAGCGACGGAAATCCGCTTGAAGGCAAAGAGACGGGCGAAGACGGCGATGCTCTGGACTTGAGCGGCAACTACAAGTTGACCGAGCAGTTGACGACGGGCATCGGGATAGACCTGCGCGTGCTGGACGGCGCGGCGGTGGTGACTCGCGTCGAGCCGGGATCGAGCGCGGCGCGTGCCGGACTTCGTCCCGGCTATATCATCAAACGCGCGGATGG
>JACMLC010000745.1 GCA_014379795.1 Pyrinomonadaceae bacterium | reverse complement strand
CGGCGATAATCTTGTCGTCAGCCTCGTTGCCGTCAATCATCCGCAGGCCGCCGATGGGTTTGGCGCGCACAAAGAAGTTCCCTTGCGCGATGGTCTTTTCCGTCAGCACACAGATGTCCATCGGGTCGCCGTCGCCTTTGATGCCTTCGCGCCCTGTGCGCTCGCAGCACAATGCGCCGACCGCATCGCCGCAATAGGTCTGCGGAATAAAACCGTAAGGAGTCGGGCACAAAGAGGAAAACCTTTGCGGGCGGTCAATGCGCAGGTGGCCTGAAGGCTTGTCCAGCTCGTACTTGACCACATCCGTCGGCACGATCTCGACATAGACATTGACAGCATCGTGCTCATCAAGGCCGGGAGCGACCCCGTGCCACGGATGAGCCTGAAAAAGAACCGCGAGCAGATCGTGAAGCGCAGCATCATCAGCAGACATAATTTTTCTCTCTCCCAAAGCGCCGCACGCTTTCCAGCGCGGCACGCATCAGTGCTAAAATCTACGGCATCGTTCAAGGCGATTTTTTGATTATGAAACTTACCGCGTGAGCCTGTCTAATAGCCAAAGCCGAAGCTGCTGAATTTTATGTCCGCAACCACCGCACCAGCCATCACCGGAAAAGAGCAGGCCAGAGCCATCAGCCTGCGCTGGATCATCAGCGCGCAGGAAGATTTGGTCTGGTTCATAGGCTCTGTGCTATCTAGCTACATATTGCTTGTGCTGTACGTGTCCGGGCTGGTTCCGCTGCTCTGGATGGTCGGAGCGTGGGCGGTTCTGATTGACGCGCCGCACGTCTTTGGCACGTTTTCGCGCACGTACTTTGACCGCACAGAGCGACGCGCGCGTAAACGCCTGCTGTGGGGTTCGCTTGTTTTCTTCGTGGTCGGCCCCGTCATGGTCTTGGCGGGAGTCGGCCTCATCTTCTTTTTTCTCGCCGCGCTCTGGGCTTATTACCATCTGGTCAAACAGCACTACGGGTTTATGGTGCTGTACAAAAAGAAGAACGACGATCTGGCGAAGATAGACAACGTAGTTGACAGAGCGTTTCTGCTGCTCGCTTTCACATATCCGTTCGTAGCCTTTATCGCACGCGACCCGGAAGCGATGCGGCGCGTGCCCGCAAGGCTGCAATCAGGCGTCGGCATCCTCGAAACAGTCTTGCTGGTGGCAACTGTTATCGCCGCAGCCGGATGGCTGATTCGACAGGGGCAGCGCGTCTGGCAGGGCTTGCCTTTGAACTTTCCGAAATACCTGCTGCTCGCCGCAGCCATCCCTATGCACTGGATAGTCCTTCTGACGCCGATGCCAAACAAACCACTTGCCATCGTCGCCATTCTGACCATCTATCATAACCTGCAATATCATCGCCTGATCTGGTTTCACAATAAAAAGTATACGAAAGACGCGGACGGCAAAGAGCGTTACGGCGCGGCGGAGCTAATCAGCAGGCGCTTGATTTATTACGTGGCGTTCGGCATCCTCTTCGGCCTCTGGTATCAAATGCCCAGACGTTATGTCGAATCGAGCGGGCAAGGCGCGCTGCTGACGCAGATGGTCGCGGCCTTTTTCTGGGGCTACGCTTTTATACATTATTATCTGGACTCGAAAATCTGGCGCGTGAGGCGAGACCCGTCCGTCGGTAAAGCTTTGCAGATGAGTTGAAGCATCCCTTTTAAAAACACGAAGAGCCGCACCCGCCACAAGTGCAGCTCAACGTGGACTCTCATCAAAGCTTTTGCAAAAGCTTTGATGAGAGGAAGCGATAAACTCTTTCTACTTGTTCCGGTTTTTCTCCGTCACGGCCTTGAGCGCTTGAAAAGTCGGCGGCCACAGCCCGACGAAAATTCCCGCTTCCTTCTTGCCCGAAAGGAAGAGCGCGATAGAAGCTCCGATGGAGCCGAGCGTCAGGATGTGAAACAGGCTGATGCCGGTTGATTGTTTGGTTGATTCGTCTATCTCGCGGAACATGCTTTCGGCCAAATCCGTCTGGCCGCCCGTTGCCGGGTTCGTATCCTGTTCCATGCGTGTCGCTGTTGCTTGAGCCATAATTCTTTTCCTCCAAAAAGCTGTTTAGTATTGTATAATCGAGATTATAACAAAATCGCTCAAAACGTTCATCACGAATTATTGGCAATTCATATTCTTTTTATTGTCGGCGGAATTCTCAAAGTATCTTATTAGTCGGACTATACTATAATTCCCAAAATTCGCTTAAATCGCTCATGAAAGAAAGAACCGCAAATTTTCTGACCACGCGTCAACTGGCGCGTATGTGGCAGGTCAGCGAGGCCACCATCAAGCGTTGGGCGGACGCCGGGCATCTGCATTCGCAGAAAACGCTCGGCGGCCATCGCCGCTTTGCGCTCTCCGAGGTTTTGAAATTTCAGAGCGAGCGCGGGTTTGATACGGACGGAGAAAGAGTCGAGCCGAAGCGCACGGCGACTATTGCATCCGGCGCGGGCAAGGCGCTGGCGCAAGCCGGCGCGCTCGAACGCTTTTTTGAGGCGATATCTATCGGGCACGAGGCGGAGGCGACGGCCATCCTGCTCCGGCAATATCTGGACAGAATTCCGCCCGTCAAAATACTGGAAGAGACGGTCACGGAAGCCTTACGCCGCGTCGGCAATCGCTGGCACAGCGGCGAGATGTCCGTCGCGGACGAGCATCTGGCGACGCACACAGCCATCAGAGCCATCGAAGCCCTGCGCAGTGCGATGCGCCCTGCACAGCTCGGTGAGAGATTGGCCGTCTGCTGTACTGTCGAAGATGAGCTGCACGATATTGCCACGCTCTGCGTACAGGTCTTGCTTGAGAGCGAAGGATGGAGCGTGAAAAATTTGGGAGCCAGCATGCCCTTCTTTGCGCTGTCCGACGCGATTGTGAAGCATCGCCCGCATCTTGTCTGCATCTCTTCAACCACCAATGGCGCGCTTTCGAGATACGCGCGCGAGTACGCACAGTTCAAGGCCGTCACCTTAAAACATCAAACGCGCATCGCGCTCGGCGGCGAAGGTTTTAGAGAGAGAGCTATCAGGCAGAGGTTTCCCGCAGACTTGCACGCGGAGAATTTCAATCAACTGCTAAAGATGATTTGAACAATATAAGAGCGGAGGCTGAATATGCTAGTCGCCGCGCGCTCTAATCTTCGTCGTGGTCTTCGCCGTCATAGTGCATAACGACGCACTCATCATCCATGACGGTTTCGAGATGGACGGGGCGTCCCCACAGAGTATGAACATGCTCAAGGGCTTTGCGCGCATAACGCTGGTCAAGCTCCGTGCCCTCGTATTCGTGCTTCAGGTACAGCTCGCGGTTGCCGTTATAGTCGCCGTCCGCGACGACTATGTAAGGAAAGCCGAAATTGGTCAGGTTCGAGACGAGTTGATCGCGCACGCGCTCCCAACGCTTTTCCGTAATCGTCCAGTCCTCTTCTTCAACCAATTCGTAAACGAACAGGTCAAGCTCTTCGCATAATTCTTCGGTCAGATAGTTGCGCAGGAAGGAAACATCGTTATCCAGCTCGCGCACCTCGAAAATCTTTTCGCGCCCTGAGCCGGGACGCCTCCCGAATTTTTCCTGCTCCTCTGCGGTCGGATTGTCCCAACGCTTTTCGATGTCCTCAAAGATCTTATAGCCCAAATAATACGGATTGAGCTGCCCGACGTGCGGCGAAACGACGCCTGAATGAAGCTCCGCAAACTCCATGTGCTCGCTGTCTGTCAGCTCTAATTCCCGCATGATGCGTGAATGCCAGAAGGAGTTATGATTAAATAAACCGTTAGCCACATAGGAATGTGTTTCATCCACTGTAATGTCGTAAACGTCCGCGCAGCCGTATTCAACAGCTACTATTTCATCGAATAAATCTTCTCGTTTGTACCAACGATGTCCGGCTATGTACTCGCGTAATGCGTTATGTTTGCGTGTCAGGTTAAAACCAATTTCTTCAAAGAAGAGCGCAGCGGACGTGCCTCTGATTTCCAGATTCAAGATCTCGTGTGCCTGTTTTCTCTGTCTTGAAAGGATGCCGTAGTTAAGCAAAATAATCTGCACTGTCCGAATCAGCTCTTTGCTTGATGAAGAAAGAATCACGCCTTCCGTTCCGGCATACGCATCGGCATCGAAGTAACCACGTAAGAATGCCGACACAATGCTTTTTGGAGAGCGAAGAATCGATGATGGAATTTTCTTCGTTCTTGATTTGTCATTAAGATTAACGCCCAGTGTTTCCAACCAACGCCACATCTCACGTGAATGGATTACAATGCGCCAGCGTCCGCCGATTTCCGTTGCATCCCACTTTACTGTTGGCCGCAAGCCAAAGGATAGAGAAAGAATGCCGGAAAGTTTTCTCACAATTTCTTCATCACCGCTCGTCAGGCAGATACCAGATTTGGTGCGATTGCCATCGCCGACGAAGTACCCTAAAAACCAAGCTCGCTCTTCGTTCAGCTCTTCTGGAGACTTCAAAGGAGTTCGAGTCGGGAGCGTTCTTCCGGCACGTTCGGGCTGATATGCCGTAAAGGCTAAAGCCGCATCAAGAGCCTCGCGCTGGCGGGACTCGCGCCCGTGTAGATGCCGGAAAGCAGTCGCATATGAGACGCCTGCAAGAGAGGCGACCGTTTCCAAAGAGGCGCTTGGCTGTGCCGAAGTAAAACCCACCGTCTGTTTCTCTTCCGGCCAGATGCCCGTTCCGCAGGCGAGGGAAATCCTGTCTCCGACGCGCACATCTTTAAGACATGCCCATCTCTCATCTGCCAGCTTAACGCGGTGCTTATCAGCGCCTTCAATCGTAAGGCCGCGCCGAGTATGAATGCGTATAGTCGGAACGCGCTCTTCTTTGTGGAAGTCCGTAATCCAATTCAATCGCCCTTTACCGCCGCTGGCGACGCAAATTTTCTTATGAGTCTCATATAATTCATCGAACCGCATGAGACCGTTTTCGGTAACCAGTAAAGAATCTCCCGTTGCGCATGCCCAGCCCTCATTTTGTATCTTGGTTTGCATCTGCGGAACGAAGTATTCCATCTCTTCATGAATCATCGCCATCGCGTCGCGCTGCCATGGTTGCAGGTGCGGCGAGTGGCGCATGATGTAATAGATAAGGTCTTTTTCGGGCAGGTGGTCGCGGCGCGGCTTTTCTATTTCTTCCGGCTCTGTTTCTTCTTTCTCGCCCATCTTCCATAAATCATCATAGCGGCCTTCGGCGCGCTTGAGAGGCAAAGCGCGCGGCTCTTGCGGATTTGGACGCTTGATAAAAAAGTTAGGGTCTATGTGCTCTTCGATGGCGAGCACTGCGTCTAGGAGTTTCTCGACAGTCTTGCGCCCGTACTTAAACTCGTATTCGGTCATGCGCCCCGAATGCGACGAGACGCTTTCGACCATCCGGCGATTGGTCTTGGAAAAGTAGACGTTGTTTTTGAAAAAATCCACATGGCCGAGGACGTGCGCCATCACCAGCTTGTTCTGAATCGGGCTGTTGGTCTCAAGCAGAAAGCCGTATGAAGGATTGGTGTTGATGACGACCTCGTAAATCTTCGAGAGGCCGAAGTCATACATCGTCTTCATACGATGATAAGCCTTGCCGAACGTCCAGTGCGAATAACGTCCCGGCAGCGCGTAAGAGCCTACCTCGTACATCACCGTCGCTGGCACAATCTCAAAGCGCGTCGGAAACGGATCAAGGCCGAACCGTCGCGCGACCTCCCAGATTTGCTCAAGAGCTTTTTCTAAATCCTTGATTTCGCGGTCTTGCATATCAACCCTTAAAAAGCAGTTTCATAAACTCAGTTCCAAACTGACGCCACATCAAGCACGAATCCCTGTAACAAAGGCTCGCCGGAAATCGTTTGCGGGTCGTCTAAAATCTCTGCCGCAGCGTTGGGGCGATAGACGTGGACTTTTCTCTCAAGCGGGTCAATTAGCCAGCCAAGCTGCGCGCCGTTATCAATGTATTCCTGCATCTTTGCCTGAAGCGTCTTGAGCGAATCCGTGCGCGAGCGCAACTCGACGACGAAATCCGGGCAGAGCGGCGGGAATTTTTCCTGCTGCTCTTCTGTCAGAGCCTGCCAGCGTTCATTGCTCACCCACGCCGCATCAGGTGAACGGTGCGCGCCGCTCGGCAGTACGAAGATAGTGGAAGAGTCAAAAACCCGACCTCTGCTATGTGCTCTGTTCCACACGACGAGTTGTGCGTTTAACTCGGAGTTGCGAATGCCTGTCTTTCCGCCGGTGGGTGGCATGATGATGATGTCTCCTTCCGCAGTTCGCTCGATGCGCCATTGATCGTTGGCACGGCAGAACTCGTAAAACTCTTCATCGCTGAGTTTCTTCAGAATCGGCTGGAAGTGCAGGACGAGCGGTTCTACTTCGGTGATAAATGTGGCTGTGCTCATAAAACTTTGCCTCTTTTAAAGTTCATTTCTTTTTCCGAAAAACTGCTTGAGCGCAGGATATACATCTTCCTTCTCGTCAATCCTGACGCCGACGAAACGCTCCGCGTTTTTGAGGCGGTCGTTAAAAATAGAGAGCAGCGCGCCCGACGAGCGGCGATAGCTGGAGGAGCCTTCTTCGCCGATCTCGCCGTAGCCGAACAGGTTGCAGGTCGTTATCAACTGCTCGGCCAGCCGCACGGCCTCTTCGTTATCGGAGTAGTAATTGTCGCCGTCCGAAAAGTGAAACGGATAAATGTTCCAGTCTGCCGGACGATAACGCTGTTCGATGATTTCGAGCGCGAGTTGGTACGCGCTGGAAACAACCGTGCCGCCGGATTCCCCTTGCGTGAAGAATTGTTCTTCCGAAACTTCTCTGGCTTCCGTGTGGTGTGAAATAAAAACTATCTCGACGTTGTCATATTTCGTGCGCAGAAAGCGCACCATCCAGAAATAAAATGAGCGCGCGATGTACTTCTTGAACTCGCCCATGCTCCCCGAAACATCCATCAAAGCGAGGACGACGGCGTTCGATTCGTAGCGCAGGGTTTCTTCCCAAGTCTTAAATCTCAAATCTTCTTTTCGGACATCGCCGAAACGCGCCTTGCCCTGCTCGCGCGCGTTGCGCTTGATGTTTTCCAAGATCATGCGCCGCTTATCGAGGTTTGCCATCACGCCCGTGCGGCGAATCTCGTTAAAGCGGGTCGCGCGCGACTGCACTGCCTTTTTCGCTTTCTCTTCGAGGAAAGGCAGATGCAAATCTTCAAAGATAAGCGCGGCGATCTCGTCTATGTTGACTTCGGCTTCATAGTATTCTCCGCCGCCGCCTTGCCCGCCCTGCCCTGCGCCCGGCCCCTGCCCCGGTTGGCCTTCGCGCCCGATGACATCACCGACGCGTGTCTTGCCGTCGCCCTGTCCGACATGCTTGCGCTTGCGATAATCGAAACGAAACTTGTATTCGTCGAGCGCCCTGATAGGGACTTTGACCGTGCGCTTGCCGTCCGAGAGGATAATCGCTTCGTTCGAGACGATAGAGCCTAAGTTCTGCCTGACAGCTTCTTTGACGCGCTCTTTGTGACGATCCTGATCTATGATGCCTTTACGCTGCAAAGACCAGTCGTTGCGTTGAATGGACATCTGTACCTCTTAAATCTTCAAAAGCGAAATCCATTTAGCCACAGAGGTCACAGAGAACACAGAGGGGGAAGAATTTCAAATCTGAAATGGTGAATTTGATATTTATCTCTGTGTTCTCTGTGCCCTCTGTGGCTAATTTTTATCCTATACAACACTCATCTGAAATTCACTGTCTCTCTGTTCAAGCTGTCTCGCGTCGCTGCAAAACTCCGTTACCAGCTTTACAAACTCTTGCGGATATTCCTCCTGCGGCAAGTGGCCGCAACGACGCAAGACCACCAGCCGCGCATCAGGCATTTTTTCATGCAGCAATTCACCATGACGAAGCGGAATCTCAAGATCGTTTTCGCCCCAGATGAGCAGCGTCGGTTGTTTGATGTCGTGCGCCTGCTGTTCGATGCGCCCGGCTTGCCAGTTGCGCAGGGTGCGCAGGACTGCGCGATGCGCGCTCGCGGCACGGAGCGGGCGATGGTGTGCGTCCAGACGCTCTTCGTCGTAAAGCAGCGGGCTGCCCGACGCTAAGATTTTTTTCTTCTGCCGCCAGCGCGACAGCCTGCGCGAGTCAAGCATAAACGGCGTCACGAGATCGCCGACCAGCGGCGCAGTTGCCAGCCGCGCGATGGGCTGGCGCACGGGATCGTCGTTAATGACCGCGCCGATCATGACGAGCTTTGAGACGCGCGACGGGTAATCAAGCGCACACGTCGCGGCCACAGCGCCCCCGTAAGAGCTGCCGACCAGCGTCGCGCGCTCGATCTTCAGATGCTCCATCAAACCGTCAATCATGCGCGCCTGAGCTTCAAACGTGTACGCGCCGTCGCGCGGCTTATCGGAAAAGCCATAGCCCAGCAAATCCGGCGCGATGACGCGAAAACCGCTTTCTGCCAGAGGCAGAAAGACCGCGCGCCACACATGCGTCGAAGCGCAAAAACCGTGTATCAAGACGAGCGGCGGCGCATCAGGCGCGCCTGCTTCCTGATAATGCACGCGCACGCCTTCGATGTCTGCAAAGCGCGAATGCTCTTTGTGCGGCAACTGCTGCCCGTGCTCATCCCAATTGACTTCGTCGGGGCGGCTCAGCAGTTTCGCGGTCACAGCCGCGCCAGCGGCCACTCCAACTGCTCCGGCAATCCAGTAACGTTTTTTCATAAGCAGCTATCCAACCAATACCTTTTCAACATCTGAGAGCTTTAGTTTTACAGGCTCTGACCTTCCGTAGATGATAACCCTGACTTTCAGCAGCGCGCGGGCTTGATTGATGCCTTCTATCCTGCCCGTAAACTACATGAACGCTCCTGACCTGATTCGCACCGTGTCGCCCAATCTAAAGGTTGTCATTCTTTCAACCCAATCAACGCTAAAACTACGCCCGCACCTTTCAAATGAAAAGCGCGGGCGATCTTTGTCTGACCTACTTACTCTGCTTCCGGCGCGCCGCCCGCATTAGCGCGAGAGCAGCGTGCCGACGTAAGTCAAAAGCTCGTTGGCGCAGACCGGACAATAGCCGCCGTCTTTGACGAGGCGGTCAACCACATCGTTGATGCGGCGCGTCTGATCCGGGTCAGGCGTCTTCGATGAAGTCGTGATCTTCACCACGTCCTTGAGGTCTGCGAAAATCTTTTTCTCAATCGCCTCCTTCAGACGCTCATGAGAAGTATATTCAAACGCACGCCCCTTTCGCGCGTAAGAAGAGATGCGTATCAGAATCTCTTGCCTAAAGGTGTTCTTGGCGTTGTCCGAGATGCCTATCTGTTCTTCGATGGAGCGCATTAATTGCTCGTCCGGCTCCATCTCTTCCTCTGTAATAGGGTCTTTGATGCGCTCCTTGTTGCAGAAAGCCTCTACGTTGTCCAGATAGTTGTTGCACATTGTGCGCGCCATCTCTTCAAACGAATAGACGAAAGCGCGCTGGACTTCGATCTTCGCCAGCTCGTCATACTCTTTGCGCGCCGCCGAGATCAGGTTGAGATAACGCTCGCGCTGGTCTGTGCTGATGCCCGTGTGCTGTTCAAAGCCGTCTTTGATGGCGCGCAGGGCGTCAATCGGATTGATGCAGGTCACGCCGTCGCGCACCAAAGCAGATGAGAGGCGATTGATGATGTAGCGAGGGCTGATGCCATCCATGCCTTCGCGGATGGTGTCGTCCTTTAGCTCGCGCACGTCCTTGGACTTGTAGCCCTCCACATCCTCGCCGTCGTACAGCTTCATCTTCTTGACGATGTCAACGTTGGCGCGCTTAGGCTCTTCCAATCTGGTCATTACGGCAAACATCGCTGCGACTCTCAAAGTGTTCGGCGCGATATGCACATTGCGCAAGACTTCCGATTGATTCAGGAGCTTGTAGTAGATGCGCTCCTCCTGCGAGACGCGCAGGTTATAAGGCACGCGCACAAGGATGATGCGATCCTGCAAAGCCTCAGACTTGCGATTCCCTGCGAAAGAGATGTACTCGTTCTCGTTCGAGTGCGAGAGAATCACTTCAT
>JACMLC010000744.1 GCA_014379795.1 Pyrinomonadaceae bacterium | reverse complement strand
TGCGCGGCTTTCGTCTCTATGTCGAGAAAGAAAACCGCATCGCGCAGCAGACCTACAACCGGCTCGGCATGGCGGAGACGCATTATTTGATGTTTGAAGAATTGCTGGAAACTTAAAAGCTGTTTTGAAAAATCCTTTTTGCGCCGAAGGTGCAGCCAGAAGGTAGCCAGACGTGCAACGTCTGGTGAAGCACAAGATAAAGGGTTGCGCGCTGAAGGCGCGCCAGAAATTTCTCTCCGCGCCTTCAGCGCGGAATAATCTTGTGGCTCGTCTGTTCCAGACGTTGCACGTCTGGCTACCTTCTCCGCGCCGCTTCGCGGCTAATGAAGGATTTTTCAAACAGCTTGTTGGAAACAATTTTCCAAAAAATCGTTTTTGTTTCCGAATGATTGTAAAAAGAATCGGTGATTTAAATTTTCAGTTGAGAGAGACAACCTCAACTCTCGCCTGCTCTACAAAGCCTTTATCAAAGCTCGCTTGCGTTCATTAAAATCAGGCCGCCCGAAATCTGCGGGGCATGTCTGTCCGGCATCAAACTCGTTTGATTTGGAGGCTCCCAAAATGAAGACCCTGCGATTAGTCGCTTTCGTGCTCATCAGCATCTTTGTTATCCAACAGGCCGCCGCCGCAACTTTCGCTCAACAGGGCAGCGCCGCGCCGCAGGGTCAAGCCGTGACGCAGGCCATGAGAAGCGAGGCCAACGATTTTTACCAGCGACAGGATTGGGCCAATGCGGTCAAAGCTTATGAGGCGATTACAAGGCTTGAGCCTGCGAATGCCGTTGCGTGGGGAAGACTCGGCGCGGCTCTGCATTTTATGAGCAAGTACGAGCGCGCAACGGAAGCTTACAAACGCTCCAATGAAATCAGCGCGAACGCGACGACGATGTATAACCTCGCTTGCGCTTACGCGCGCTTGAATGACAAGGGGCAGGCTCTGGAATGGCTCGACAAGGCGGTGCAGGCAGGCTTCAGCCAGCCGCAGACTTTAAGCGCAGATGAGGATTTAGCAGGCTTGCGCAGCGAAGCCAAATTTAAAGAGCTGGTTTCCAGAGCGCAGGCCAACGCCACGCCCTGCGCTGCGCGCGCAGTGAATCGCCAATTCGATTTCTGGGTCGGTGAGTGGAACGTTGAAACGCCGCAAGGCCAACGCGCAGGGACGAGCAGCGTGCAGCTTATTTTGGGCGATTGCGTCGTGTTTGAAAATTGGACGGGCGCGGGTGGCGGCACGGGCAAGAGCTTTAACTTTTATAATTCCAACACGGGCAAGTGGCAGCAGACGTGGGTGGATAATGTCGGCGGCGTAGTGGAATTTTCCGGAGAATTCAAAGACGGCGCGATGCGCTACGCGGCTGAAGTGGTCACGCAGAACGGCTCCAAGACTCTGCATCGCATGACCTTCTTTAACCTCGCGCCGGGTCGCGTCCGGCAGCTCTGGGAGCAATCAACGGACGGCGGCAAGACGTGGACGGCGGCTTTCGACGGCGCTTATATCAAAAAGCAATAGGGCATCGTTAAGCTCTACAAAATCACGTAACCAACATTTAAGCTGCCTGTAACTTTCCGGTAGCTGCGGCGTTGTAAGGTGTGGCTACCTCTTGGAACATCTTGCCTGAAAATTGCGGACGGAACTGAGGGAAAGCATCCCCTGCTTTCCCTCTCTTCTTTTTTAGCGGCGCGACTGTTGCAGCTCCACCTGGCAATCAAACTTTTCTTTATCCGTCTCTGGCTGAACCCGCTCGTAAGCGCCGTCCGGCAACAGCCTGCGCGACTTGGTGGTATCGAGCAGGTACATCTCAAGTATCTCTTTCAACTGCTTTTTGAGATTCGCATCATTGACGGGCGCGACGACTTCGACGCGGCGATCCAGATTGCGCTGCATCCAATCCGCGCTGCCGATGTAGACATCTTCGTCGCCGCCGTCCGCGAAATAGAAGATGCGGCTGTGCTCAAGAAAGCGACCGACGATTGAGACGACGCGGATGTTTTCCGAAAGACCGGGAACGCCGGGACGCAGCATGCAGATGCCGCGCACGATCAGATCAATCTTGACTCCGGCCTGCGCCGCTTCGTACAGGGCGCGGATGATTTTGATGTCCGTCAGGCTGTTAATCTTGACGATGATGCGCGCTTCGCGTCCGGCCCGCGCGTGCTCTGCCTCGCGCTCGATAAAGGCTGTCATGCGCTCGCGCAGATTGACGGGAGCGACCAAGAGCTGACGATAGTCCGATTGCCTCGAATAGCCTGTCAGGTAGTTGAACAAATCCGTCGCGTCCGCGCCGACATCTTCGTTAGCCGTAAAGAGGCCGATGTCCGTGTAGATGCGCGAAGTCGTAGGGTTGTAATTGCCCGTCGCCAGATGCACGTAGCGGCGCAAGCCTTTGCCCTCGCGTCGCACGATGAGCGCGAGCTTGCTGTGCGTCTTGAGGCCAAGCAGGCCGTAGACGACATGGACGCCCGCGCGCTCAAGCCTTCTGGCCCAGCCGATGTTGTTCTCTTCGTCAAAGCGCGCCTTTAGCTCGACCAGCGCGGCGACCTGTTTGCCTTGCTCGCTGGCTTCGATGAGGGCGGGCACGATGGGCGAGTTTTGCCCTGCGCGATAGAGACAGATCTTGATCGCCAGCACGTCCGGGTCGAGCGCGGCCTTTTGAATAAACTCGACGACCGTCGAATAAGCCGTGTACGGATGATGCAGCAGGATGTCTTGCTGGCGTATGACATCGAAGATGTTTTGCCCCTGTGCGAGCGG
>JACMLC010000743.1 GCA_014379795.1 Pyrinomonadaceae bacterium | reverse complement strand
CTCGGCGAAGAGCTTTTAGCCAAGCTCGACGAAGCCAGAAAGCAGGAAGCCGCCAACACTTCGATGCAACAGGACAAGCCTGCGGCAGAGACCTCAGACCCGTTTGAATTGCCGCCTGCACTCAGGCTGCGCCTCAGACTGGCGCGGCAGCTTTTGGATTCCGATGTTCCGCGCGCGATTGAATTCGCAGACCCCGCGCTCGGGCGCGTGAGCGTCGAAGGCTTGGTTTTTCTCTCTTATCTCAGAGCGAAAAATGCTGTCGCGGCTGACGAGAGATATGCAGGGATGCTCACGCGCGCCGGAGCAGACATGGCATCGGATGCCAACACGATTTCGCTGCTCTCTTCTTATCTCTTCACGCCGTTTCTCTTTGTCAGGCACACGCCCGACGGCAGCACGAACAGCAGCCAGTATGACCAGAATCAGCCTCCGCCGGACGTTGCGCCTGAGCTTCGCGCGCTCTTCTTTCGCGTCGCGGAGCAGGTCTTTCTGCGCCCGCTCGCGCCGCCCGAACAGGATCGCACTACTTCCGGGCGCACCGGAAAATATCTGATCATGTCTCGCCTGATGCCCCACTTTGAGCAGTACGCGACGGAGCAGGCGACCACGCTGGTGCGTGCGCAGCTGACGGCTCTCGCTAGAGAAGTTCCTGAAGACTACAGGCGGAGGGGAGATAGAAGCGGCACGCGCGAGAACGGTTCGGATGACCCGGACGACGACAACATCGAATCAATTCTGGCGCAGGTTGAGCGCGCACAGAATCAGGAGGCGCGCGACGATCTTTACGTACAGGCCGCGCTGATGGCAGCGGAAAAGGATGATGCGCGCGCCTTTGACCTCGCGGACAAGATTGATAACACAGACCTGCGCAAGAGCGTCCGCGCTTTCGTGGACTTAGTCGCCACCCGTCATGCCGTCGAGAAAAAGCGCACCGAAGAAGCCTTGAAGCTCGCGCGCAAAGGCGCACTGACAAACATGCAGCGCGTCTGGGCATTGACGGAGCTTGCAGAGTTGCTCTCGAAGTCAGACCGCGAGACCGCGCTTGAATTGCTTGACGAAGCCGCAGCCGAAGCGCGTCGCATCGGCGGCTCAAGCGCAGACCGCCCGCGCGCCCTCGTCGCCGTCGCCACACGGCTATTCGAGCTTGACCGCCAGCGCGGATGGGACTTGATGACCGAAGTGGTCAGGGCTTCCAACAACGCCGCAGAGGATTTTTCCGGCGAAGACGCGCGCATCGTCGCCAGCCTGCAAACCAAAACGCAGAACTCCATGATGACCTACACCGCAGACGAATTCGACCTGCCGCGCATCTTCCGCCTCCTCGCCGCAGACAATCTTGAGCGCGCCATCCTGCTCGCCAAAGATTTCAACGGCGAATCTCCGCGCGCCACCGCCCTCATCGCCATCGTCCGCGCCGAGTTAGAGAAGAAGCCGGAGGCGAAGGGGAAAAAGTAAGTTGTAAAGAGTTATGAGAGACAGAAACCGTAGGACATTGTTACCAGCTCCGATTATTGTCGTCTATGTGCTCACCGGAGATTTCAATATGGCAGGCCGAAATAAACAAAGGCTGCCCAGTGTGCCGGGGATGGATGCTCACATCTGGTTTTCAGCATCGCCTTTCGGAGGGCTTCTGCCGGAATATCTTTTTCTAAATGGGTCACAAAAGATTTCATTAAATCAACCGTCGCGTTATCACTGACATTCCATAAACTCATCACCACGCGCGGAACCCCGGAGGCTTGCATCGTTCGACCGAGCGACAAGACGCCTCCTTTCCATGCTTCACCGATTCCCGTTTGACAGGCGCTCAAGACCGCTAGGCGCGCTTTCAAGGGTGATCTGATTTTGTTGCCTGAGATAACTCCCCATTTTTGATGGCTGTTAAGTATCTCTTCCATACTCCAAAAACCCAAATCACTTTCTGTAAAGCCAAAGACCAAAAAACTTTTGTTGCGGGAATTTTTGGTGTCCCCTACGCCGTGCGTGGCAAAATAGAGCAGGTCGGCATCACCAATTTGCGTGAGAACCATCTGCTTGGTGGCCGCTTTTCCGATGAGCGGTTTGGTTTGCAGCAAGTTCGCGACGGCAATCGCTTCTTCCTCTGCGCCGGGCAGGGCCGGAATTTTCCACTTACTCTTATCTGTGAACTGCGGGTTACCCACGATTAAGGGATGATTGAATTTCGCTGACCACGGTTCGGGTTTTTCAGCCGTCACATCAAAGAGGCTTGGAGCGAAAGAAATTGACATGCGGTCAATTAAGAATTCTTCCGCTCCGAAAGGCTGCAAGACGGCAAAAGGAACAAGGCCGATTTCTAAAACCGGGACGACGATCACATGTCTGGTTGACGCTAAAGCCTTGGCGATGTTTGGCGGCAACAGCAATGCAGTCAGACTCTTGATGGCTTGAGCTATATTTACAGCTTGCTGCGCAGCGGCGGGTGGCGGGTCGTCTTCTTCTTGTTCTAATACCCGATTTTGCGGCGCGCGCGCGCGTTGCAGTTTCTCGATGCCCAGCGCCTGTCTGAGATTAATAATGGTCTTTTTTATCTGCGTTGAGCTGGCCTCTGATTGCGCATAACCTTTGATGCCTTGTTGGTCAATGACCCACGCGCGCAGGCTTCCAGCTTCATAATCATAGAAAAGAATGCTTGTGTCTTGAGGATAATTTTCACGAACGACTTTGGCTAAATCGGATGTGGATAAAGGCAAGAGCTTTTTCCTGAACTGAAACACGAGAGCATCATCTTCAGGCACTCCTCCTCTGCGAGCCGCCAATTTACTGAATTCAATTCTGTATCTCTCTACTGCCCCTTCAAACTCTCGCCCTTCGGGTGTGACCTGTGCCGTTCCGGCAGCCGGAACGGTTTGAGCATAACCGTTAATCTGGCTGAGGCTCAGGATGCATAGGATGAGCGAGATGAGCTTTTTCATCAAGTACCTCTTCCCTTGGATTTAAATAGCATGTCCGCCGCTCAGGAATAAATATTCATCGGGCGTGTGAGCAGCGCGACCGGGTCGTCTACATTCAAGGCTTCGCGCACATAGAAGGCTTCGCCCGCCGCGACTCCAATCAGCGAGCCGTAGTAGCGCATGCGCCATTCGATCTGTTGCAGAAAACCTTCGGAGCTGATGCGCGTCTCAGGCTCGTTTGACTCAGCCCTGTAAAACTGCGAGGCGTGCGCGCGGATGGCCTGCATCTTCTCTTCCCAGAAATCCGAAACGTCTACGACAAAGGAAGGCGCGACGAGGCGCGAGTAGACCGCGTGCGCCAGCGCGGGAACGTGTGTGGCTGCTTGTCCGGCCTCTTCATCATAGCGGCGCATGCTTGCCAGCCGCGCGGCTTCGCGCACGATGCGAGAGGTGTTGGCGTGATCCGGGTGCGGGTCGTCCCAGTGTGAAGTGAAAATAATTTTCGGCCTGTGCATGCGAATCACGCGCACCATCGTGCTACGCGCCGCTTCGGTCGGCCAGACGTGCCCGTCCGGCTGCTCAAGGTTGAGCCGCACATCGAGCTTCAGGACGCGCGCGGCCTCTACAGCTTCTGCGGCGCGCGTTTCCGGCGTGCCGCGCGTCCCCATCTCGCCGCGCGTCATGTCCAGCACGCCCGTCTTGTAGCCCAGAGATTTCAGCCTGAGCAGGGTTCCGGCAACCGTCAGCTCCGCATCATCCGGATGCGAGAAAACCGCCAGCGCATCAAGCTCTGTGTCCTGTGTCGTCATCTCTCTAAGATCAAAACTTTCTCTAAGTTCTCTGCTG
Organism: Pyrinomonadaceae bacterium; assembly: GCA_014379795.1. Taxonomy (GTDB): domain Bacteria; phylum Acidobacteriota; class Blastocatellia; order Pyrinomonadales; family Pyrinomonadaceae; genus JACMLC01. The sequence continues at coordinate 1,939 of JACMLC010000743.1, read as the reverse complement.
CAAGATGTAGCTTAACCGGAGCGTGATGGTCAAGCAAGACGGACAGAATCAAAGAAGGTAAAAGTGAATAGTAAATGAAGGAGATGCTAAATAAAATGTTTGTGCTTATCTCCGTGTCTCTGTGGCTAATCTCTGCTTTTGTTAGGCGCTCTAAGGTTGCAAAAACTGCTTGGAGAGGCCACAATCTTGACGCACTCTTGCGAAAAGCTTTTCAACTTCCGGCATTAAAGCTTGACCATTCCCCCGCTAAAGATTTCTCATCCGCTTCGGACTACCTAAAGGATTGCTTGCAGATGCTTGTTTTAAGACAAAGTTTTACACGCATCTTACCCGCGCTTCTCATTCTCATTCTCGTGCTGTCTCAAATCATTTCTCTTGCCGCAGATGTACCGACCGCGACGGATGCCAAGCTGCTTGAAACGGGCGGCGCGGCAAAGTCCGGGAGCAAAGCCGCAGCGACCATTGAGTTCAAGATCGTCCAGTACAACATACGGTGGCGCGGCGGCGAAGACTTGCGTGAGCTAATCAAGGTTTTCAAAAACGATGAAGAGATTGGCGGGGCTGCCGTTATCGGCTTGCAGGAAGTTGATCGAAATAAGAAGCGCACGGGCAATACGAACACCGCGCGCCTGATGGCTGAAGAGTTGGGGATGCACTACGCCTGGGCTGCGCCGCCCAAGGCCAAAGGCAAAGAGTCGGAGGAAGAGGAAACAGGCGTCGCTATCCTGAGTCCCTTTCCGATAACGGACGCGCAACGCATCGTCCTGCCGCACCCGGGACCCGGAGGCCGCCGCCGCGTCGCGCTCGGAGCCACCGTTCACATCGGCCAGAACAAATTGCGCGTCTACTCAATCCATGCCGAAACTCGCACGACTAATGAAAAACGGCTCGAACAATTTAAGGCCGTGCTCGACGATCTTCATGCTCATCAACCGAAGCATGCTGTCGTGCTGGGTGATTTCAATACCATCACCGGCAAGGATGTCAAAGCCACCTCAAGCCTCTTCACAGAGAAAGGTTTTGAGACGCCTTTTCCAAACGATAAAGCGACATGGAAGACGTTCATTCTGAAACTGAAGCTTGATTGGCTGTGGCTGCGCGGGCTGGAAGCAGGCAAGTACGGGATTGATAAGAAAATCGGATTCTCAGACCACTGGCCGCTGTGGACTGTCGTCAAGTTGAAGGACGAAAGCGCAAAGAAGTAGACACAGATGGGTTTCGAATTGCCACTAGCTTCAGCTAGTGGACTAAGGATGGCTTAAGAAGAATCGGCTTTAGCCGAACAATGCGGCTAAAGCCCCAATCTTCTGCGCTCTTGCCCTCCAGCTAAAGCTGGAGGCAATTCAAATATCTCTGCTGACCACCAGTTTTCCTCTTACCCTTGATTGGTCGCCATCTCGCCGTTGAGCTTTAAAATTTCCAGCGTCATTTCGGCAGAGGCGTACATGTCTTTCACGTCGAGCCATTCGTTGACGGTGTGGATGGCGCGCATGCCGGTGCCGAGGTTGGCGCACTCTATGCCTTTGCGGTTGAAGATGTTGGCGTCGCAGCCGCCGCCCGAAGCCATCGTCTTGACCTCAAGCCCCATGCGCGAAGCCGCCTGCAAGACAAGCTGCACGACATGAGAGCTGTCCGGAACATCCATCGCATAATATTCCGCCGAGACGTTTGATTCGACGCGCGCTTTCGTAGTCTTTCCCGCGACGGTCACTTCATATTTTGCGGCAGCATCTTCAAAACACTTGACCATGTGATCGCATTGCGCTTTGAGCTTCTCTTCGCTAAGGGAGCGCGCCTCTCCTTTGAGGACGACGAGATTGGTGACGATGTTGGTCGCTTTGCCGCCCTCTATGACGCCGATGTTGGCTGTCGTCTCGTGGTCAATTCGTCCGAGCTTCATCGCCGTGATGGCTTCGGCGGCAATCTTGATGGCGCTGAT
>JACMLC010000742.1 GCA_014379795.1 Pyrinomonadaceae bacterium | reverse complement strand
GGCGGCGGCAAATCCACCCTCACAAAATTGCTGATGCGCTTTCACGACCCGACCAGCGGAAAGGTCTTGTGGGACGGCAAAGACCTGCGCGATGCCAGCCTCGCCAGCCTGCGCAAACAAACCGCGCTCGTCACACAGGAGACAGTGCTTTTCAATGACACTGTGCGTCACAACATCTCTTACGCACGCCCCGATGCGAGCGAGAAAGATATACAAGAAGCCGCGCGCATCGCCTTTGCACACGATTTTATCATGGAGCTTCCGGCTGGATACGAAACGATTGTCGGAGAGCGCGGCATCTTTTTGTCCGGCGGCCAGCGGCAAAGGCTCGCCATAGCGCGTGCCGTGCTGGCGGATGCTCCGGTCTTGATTCTCGACGAGGCCACGTCCGCGCTCGACGCCGAATCCGAGCGCTTAGTGCAACGCGCGCTCGCTAACCTGATACGCAACCGGACGACCATCGTCATCGCGCATCGTCTCTCAACCGTCCGCAGAGCAGACCAGATCGTCGTCATGGAACGCGGCCAGATTATAGAGCGCGGCACGCACACAGAGCTGCTCGCGCGCGATGGTCAATACAGAAAACTTTATGAATTACAGTTTGCAGATGAAGAGGAGGAACTGACAGTTAGCAGTTAGCAGTTGGCGGTTGGCAGATAAAAGCAGAAGAAACTTTCTTACTGCTTTTCTGCCTGACTGCCAACTGCCAACTGCCAACTGCCAACTGTTCTTATGAAATCAATGACCGGATTCGGACGGGGAGCGGCGACAGGCGAGAATTTTTCCGTCGCGGTGGATTTGAAGACCGTCAACAACAGATTCCTTGATGTACACCTGCGCCTGGGGCCTGAGCTTTCCGTGCTGGAAGCAGAGATCAAGCGGCGCATCAGCCAGCGGCTCGCGCGCGGCAGAGTGGATGCCAACCTGACTTTTGAGCGCACAGGCGAAGTCGCATACGAATTGAATCGCCCGCTCATAAGCGGTTACATCAGCGCGCTGCGCGCCATGCAGCAGGAGTTTGCGATTGAGGGCGAGCCTGACCTCAATGTGCTGGCGCGGCTGCCGGGGGCTATGCAACCCGTGCGCGACGGGCTTGATGAAGGGATGATCGCGGGCGTCGAGCAGGCTGTGGATGACGCGCTGGCTGACCTTGAGCAGATGCGCGCACGCGAAGGCGAAGAGCTGGCTGCGGAGATGCGCTCGCGGCTTGATGAAATAGAGCGGCATGTACCGCTCATCGAAAATGCCGCGAGCGGGCTGGTCGAAGCCTATCGCTCACGTCTGCATAAAAGAATCGCCGAATTGGTCGCGCGCGATGGGCAGAACATAGAGCTGGATCAGGGCAGGCTGGCGCAGGAGGTCGCATATCTCGCAGACCGCAGTGACATCAGCGAAGAGATCGCGCGCCTCAGAAGCCACCTCACCCAGTTTCGCGAAGAGGTCGAAACCGAAGGCGATACGGGCAAGCGTCTGGACTTTCTCTTGCAGGAATTAAACAGAGAGGCCAACACAGTGCTGTCCAAATCCACAGACATGTCAATCAAGGAAGCAGGGCTGGCAATCAAAGCGGAGGTCGAGAAGCTCCGCGAGCAAGTGCAGAATGTCGAGTAACGTCGAAGACCAAGAGCAGCCTGAAAGCTGTGTCCCGCTAAGCGTCGGGCGCGGCAGATTGATTGTCGTCAGCTCTCCTTCGGGCGGCGGCAAAGGCACTTTGATTCGCCGCGCGTTGAAAATTGTGCCCGATGTTGGCTATTCTGTCTCGTTTACGACGCGCGACCCGCGCGCGGGCGAAGTTCACGGCCAGCACTATTTTTTCGTGACGCCCGAAGAGTTCAAAGCAATGGTGAGCGCGGGCGCGTTTCTTGAATGGGCTATCGTGCATGGCAACCTGTACGGCACGGCTTGCGCGCAGGTCGAGCGGGAGTTGGCGGAAGGCCGCGACATTATTCTTGAGATTGACGTGCAGGGCGCAGACAGCGTGCGCGGGCTTGTGCAGGATGCCGTAACGGTTTTTATTCTGCCCCCGTCTTTTGAAATTTTGCGCGAGCGTCTGACGGCCAGAGGCACTGAAGACCTCGAAGATTTAGCCCTGCGCTTGCGCAACTCGCGCGCAGAAGTTGAAGCTTACGATAGGTTCGAGTACGTCATCATCAATGATGATGCAGACCGCGCCGCAGCACAGCTTGCTTCCGTCATCTTGGCTGAGAGGGCGCGACGCGAGCGACAGGAAGAAGCAGCCGGACGGGTGCTTGAAAGTTTTACACACGTGGCAGAGACGAGCGGTTAAATTTGAGAGGCCGCACGCGAGCCGCTTTAGGAAGTCGTTCTACAACTATCTTTATAAAAACACTTGAGCCGTTTAGGAAGGTGATAAATTTATGGTTAAAGCAGCAGAAGAATTGGCAGTCAACATAGAAGATCAGCAGCAGCCTGAGATTGACTCGAAATATCGTCTCATCATTCTCGCAGCCAAACGCAGCAAACAGTTACAGCGCGGCGCACGCCCGCGCATCGAAACTGACATGCAAAAGCATAAGCCGACGCGCATCGCGGTCGAAGAAATCTTGCGCGGCAAAATCAATTTCACAATTGAAGACCAAGAATGAAAAGCAAGGATGAAGGCGGAAGGATGAAGGAGATGCTATTCGAGATGAGCGGCTCAACGCTCAATAGCATCCCTCTCATCCTTCCGCCTTCATCCTTCATCCTTGCTCTTCACGGTAGGTAAGCTGACGGCACGGGCATGTCTCCGCTTCCGCCCCACCTGTGCGTCCTCAAATTATTATTCAAGCTCGGTAGCAGATACCACGTCCCGTCAGACGGGCGGAAGACTCCGACATCCGTCTTGCCATCGCCGTCATAATCGCCCGGAGCAGGCCGGTCTGTGGCAAAGCCGAACGGGATGCTTTGAGAAATTCCGTCCGAACTGCGTAAGACCGTCCAGACTCCGTTGCGAAAGACAGCCGGGTCAACCCTCGTATCGCCGTCATAATCACCGGGCACGAGCGTGTCGGAGCTAAGGCCGAACTGCTCAACGCGGAGAACATCAAAGCTCTGCAAGATGTACCACGTTCCGTTGCGGAACACGGTGTGATCCGCCATCCGGTCGCCATTAAAATCTCCCGTCACAGGAATATCAGAGCCGAGACCGAACTGCACCGCGCGGAATCCGTTATCCGAGCTGCGCAGGATGTACCAGACGCCCTGACGAAACACAGCGGGGTCAGTCCTGCCGTCACGGTCGTAATCTGCGGCGACGGGAATGTCTCCGCTCTGCCCGAATTGCACGCTGCGGAAAGCGCCGTTTGAGCTGAGCAGCATGTACCAAATCCCTTGACGAAAGACAGCGATGTCGGTCTTGCCGTCTGCATCATAATCACCGGGAACGGGGCGGTCTGTGCCCATGCCGAATTGCTGCGCACTCATCACCTGATCCGAGCTTCTGAGGATATACCAGCCTCCGTTGTCTGGACGAAAGACGGATATGTCTGTCACGCCGTCCCCGTCAAAGTCGCTGATGCGCGAAGGCAATTGTGCGCCGCCCTGCGTGGCTACAAAGTTGACATCTAATATCTCAAGCGTATGCGAGAGAAGCCTGTTCGACGGATTGAAACTATATCCGCCAAGCGCCGGTGTGACGAGATAATCCACGCCCGTCTCCATGGCGTTGAATTGATAATTACCATTTGCGTTGGTCGTCGTGACGAGCGTTGCCGAGCTGTTCGTGTTAAGCAGCGAGATGCTCACGCCGCCCACTGGCTGACCGCTCGCGTTCGTGACCCGTCCACCGAGATTGGCAGGAGCAGAGGTCACCGAGTCAATAGCGAAATTGACGTTTGAAATGTCGAAAAAGATATTTCCCACCGCTTCCACCTTGACCCGCGCTGTGGCTGTCGAAGTGGCCGGGACGAGAACCGACTGGCTTCCATCGTTGGGCGTGCTGGCCGAGAGGACTGTTGGGAAAGTGTTACCACCATCGGTAGAGAGGGTAATCCTGACGTTAGCCGCACTGATAGGAGCAGCCGTCGTGCCAGCGACATTCCACGTCACGGTCTGTGCGAGGCCGCCGTTCCATGTGGTAACCGTATTCGGCGCGGTGACGGCAAAAGCTGCGCCGGTATTCGTGGTATTAACCTCCACCGTGTCCGTATTGATACCGCCGCCGCCCGCGCGGTTATCGCGCACAGTCACCTGAAAGGTCAGGTTGCGACCCGGGGAAAAGCTCGCCAGCGATTCTCCGGTCAGACAAGGGCCTGACGGACAACTGCCGGAAGTAGTCGGCGGCACGTTGGCGTTGTTAAGAATGTACTGCAAGCTGGGAAAGGTTCTGGAAGGGCTGGTCGTCGGCGAGTAAGAGCGGAAGATCGGGCGAGCGCCGTTGTCCGTGTTCGGCGGCCCCGCTGCGCCAAGATCATACTGCTCCCAGTCATAAGTCAGCGCGTCGCCGTTCGCATCGCTGGCTGTGGCGGTCAAGGTGAAAGGCGTATTTGCCGGAATATTGAAATCCGCTCCGCCATTGACGGTCGGGATGGAGTTGCCCGTTGCCGTCGGGGCATCACAGTTATTGCCCGCGCCCGTTGTGATGTAAGCGACGATCTCTTCGAGACTTACGACATGAAAATAATCGTTGCTGTTGGGCTGCAAGTCCTCTGCGCCACAGATGCCCGCGTACCCCTGTATGGTTGAGCCGCTGCCCGGCTCATAGGCTGTGCTCGCGTTGCGGTTGCCGCCTACGCAGTTGTCAGTCGTACCGTTAAAAGTATGATTGCCGCCCCACTGGTGTCCCATCTCGTGCGCGACAAAATCCACCCAGAAAACATCGCCCGTCGGACTCGGCAAGCCTGTCTCCCCGCGCGCTTTGGTTGCGGCATTACAGGGACTGTTCAAGGTGGCGACGCCGCCGCCGCCTGTGCTGAACACATGCCCTATGTCGTAGTTGGCCGTGCCGATGACGGCATCAAGATTGGCTTGGTTCTGAGTGAGCAAAAGGGTGGGATTGGTATTCGAGTAAGGGTCGGTCGAGGGGTTTGTGTAAACGATCAAATTGTTATTAGAGACCAGCGCCATGCGAATAGAGACCTCGCGCTCGTAGATGCCGTTGACGCGATTCATCGCCGTCACGATGGCTGCCTGACCGAGCGCAACCGTCCCGCCATGAAAAGTCGTGTACTCGCCCGTCGCGGCCAACGCCAGACGATAGGTTTTCAGCGTCGCTCCGTTCGTTACCTCCGGCTCAGGCTGTGATGGCATAAAACTCGGAAAATAATTATTCTCATTGACCAGACATTCAAACGACTCTCCGTTGCGACGCGCGGCTTGCTTATCGTAAGTGATGTAATTCTCCGTATCGCCTTTGGCATAGGGGTCTACATAGACAGTGGTTTTGGCTGAAAGCACGATGGCGTGAAACCCTTGCGGCGTCAGGTCAAAGCGCGTCGTCGCCGTCGGGTCATCAAGTCCCTGCCCTTTATAAGTTTTAATCTCAGGAAATTTCGCGGCCAGTTCCGGCTCCATAATCGGAGACTCTTCGATACGAAATCTCTGAAACGTGCCATCCGGCATCGGCAAGGTCATAATGACTTCGACCTCTTTGGCCGCCGCGCTAAACTCCTTCGGAGCTTGGTTGAGCACACGCAGGAGAGCTTCCCGGTTGAGCCGTAGAGTGAGATAGCTCGCAGGCACTATCTGCCGCTCGCCCTTCCGCTCGATAACAGCCTCTTCAATTTTGCGCCAGATGCCGTCGCTGGATCTATCGCCGTTCTGGGCTGCGAGCTGCTGCGGCTCTGTCAAAGAATTATCAATAGCCTGCTGCGGATTCTGCGGCAGCGAGCTGGCTTCCGCCATTCGCTTCGGCATCATGATGATTCCTGCCGCCAACGCCAGCAGGCACATCAACACAATCGAAAGCCGCAGCGCTTTGGCCTGATTGCGCGCTCTACGGATAGATGAACCCGGCCCATTCGTTCTATTCCTGCTTTTCATAAATGCTCCTTTTGTTTTCAGCGCGAGAAACCGCAAGCGCCCCTACACAATGGCGGTCAGGAATTTGGAAACAGATTCCTGTAAATAAAAATTCGAGATCAATGGGGCAAAGAGAAATTGTTGAAGAGAAGCCTTTATGCGTCCCGCATCAACCGATAGGCTTCAAACGGAAGCGGGTTTGTCGGAAGGCGATAGTATGCCAACTGATTCGTGATTGCAATAACTTTTCAAATGAGGGTTTAGAGCCAACGCAGACTAGGAAAGGAATTAAGCAGATTAAGCAATCCAAGTTGCTAGCTAAAGCTAGTGGCAATCTATTATGAGCGTTACATTCCCTTATAGTCGGGGCCGCCGCCGCCTTCCGGCGTGACCCAGTTGATAATCTGGTACGGGTCCATAATGTCGCAAGTCTTGCAATGCACGCAGTTCGAGAAATTTATTTGCAGGCGTCGTTTGGCGGAAGCCGTGTCTTCGACCATTTCATAAACGGCGGCGGGGCAGAAACGCTGGC
>JACMLC010000741.1 GCA_014379795.1 Pyrinomonadaceae bacterium | reverse complement strand
GCACATGACAATCTTCAAAGACCACGCTCGCCGTCTCAGAAGCGCGCAGGCCAAGCTTGTTTTCCTTCTTGGCCGGAGCGAATCCCTGCATCCCTTTCTCGAAGATAAAAGCTGTGATGCCCTTGTTGCCTTTCGAGCGGTCTGTGACAGCGACCGCAACGCAGGTGTCTCCATGGATCGCGTGCGTGATGAAATTCTTCGAGCCGTTGACGAGCCAACCGCCGTTTTGACGAACGGCTGTCGTGCGCGTGCCCGAAGCGTCAGAGCCTGCGCTCGCCTCCGTCAAGCCCCACGCGCCGAGATGTTTTCCTTGCGCGAGCGGAACGAGAAATTTCTGTTTTTGTTCCTCCGTCCCGAAAGTATAAATGTGATTCGAGCAGAGCGAATTATGCGCGGCCACAGAGATACCGATTGAGCCGTCCACACGCGAAAGCTCTTCGATGATGGTCGCGTATTCGACATAGCCCATGCCAGCGCCGCCGTACTCTTCCGGGAAGATGACGCCCATCAATCCCTGCTCGGCCAGCTTTGGAACTAATTCTATGGGGAAATGCTGCGACTCATCCCACTCCATGACATGCGGCGCGATCTCGCCTTCGGCAAACTCGCGCACGCTCATCTTGACCTGCTGCTGCTCTTCGTTCAGCTCAAATTCCATCTCTGTTAAAACCCCTACGATAGTGATAAGTGATAAGTGATAAGTGATGAGATAAGAGTAATGCTGTTTCTTATCACTCATCACTTATCACTTATCCCTGCTTTATTGTAACCTAAGCCCGCCCCTTGCCGTGAGCCGCGCCGCGCGCTTTTGCAGGTCGCGGCGGTCTCTTTTTCGTTGGCGCTTTCATAAGCTTGGTGACTTCTGCGGGAGCGAGAAATCGCCAGTGTTTTGGCGGGAGTTGCTCGTCCGTCAAAAAGCCTATGCGGACGCGTCGCAGCTTAGTAACAGAATGCCCGATGGCATCAAACATGCGCCTGATCTGCTGGTTGCGTCCCTCGTGCAGCACGACTTCAAACCAAGAGTTAGCATCGCTCTCATCAATCTTTTTAATTTCCGCCGGAGCCGTCCGCACACCATCATCCAGCCTGATGCCTTTTTGCAGACGCTCGATAGCAGATTCGGGCGGCACGCCTTTGACCTTCACTTCATAAACTTTTCGCACGCGATTGCGCGCGGCAGTGATGAAGTTCGTAAAATCTCCGTCGTTGGTTAAAAGCAATAAACCTTCGGTGTTGAAGTCCAACCTGCCGACCGGATGCAGACGCCCAAGCGATTGCGGCACAAGCTGCGTCACGAGCGGGCGATCCTCTGGGTCTGCGACGCTCGACAGATAACCGCGCGGCTTGTTGAGCAGCACATAAATCTTCTCGCGCGTTTCCAACAGCGGGTTGATTAGCTTGCCGCGCACCTTGATGTGATCGTGCGCAGGGTCTGCCTTCGTTCCCAGCTCCGTCACGACCTGCCCGTTGACGGTCACCTGCCCTGCCGAAATCATTTCCTCAGCATGGCGACGCGAAGCGATTCCGGCGGTGGCTATTAATTTTTGTAAACGCTCAAGCATAGATGTCAGATGCCAGATGTGAGATGTCAGTTCTTACTTTACCAGCATCTAACATCTGGCATCTGACATCTCCGTTTTCACATTCCGCCTGCCAAATCTTCAAAGTCTTCGACGTTCGGCAGCTCCGTTAAATCTTTGAGACCGAATTGGAGCAGAAATTCTTTCGAGGTTCCGTACAGCATCGGACGCCCGACGGTTTCCTTGCGGCCTTTGGCGACAATCAGGCGTTTGTCGAGCAGCGTCTTGATGGCGGAGGAAGATTGCACGCCGCGAATTTCTAAAATTTCGGGAACGGTGACGGGCTGCTTGTAAGCAATCACGGCGAGAGTTTCCAGCGCGGCGAGCGAGAGTTTCGCGCTCGGGCGTGATTTCAAAAATGCACGCACATGCTCGTGATGCTCCGGGCGCGTGGCGAACTGCCAGCCGCCCGCGACCTCGCGCAGATGCAGGCCGCCGTTGCGCGCATTAAATTCTTTCGCCAGCTCTTCGACCGCGACTTCGATCCAGCCGCGATCTTCTTTGAGCACCTCCGCCAGCATCTTGACGCTCAAGGGGTCTTCGGAAACGAAGATGAGGGATTCGATAATCGCCATCATCTCCGCCATGCTGCGGACGCCGTGCGGCTCTTCGTCGGAAGCATATTCAGATGGTGGCTCAAGAGCGGCTGCGCGTCGCGCCGCTTCCAGAGCATCCTCTGCGTCCGCGTCGTGAATGATAATACTTTCTTCCGCTTCATCCTCCGCGAAAGATAGCTCTTCAGGCATCTCTTCGGCCTCTCTTTTCTCTTCGCTCATCTCTTCGGCCAATCCTAGCTGCTCACGCGAGCGATAATCTCGCCGAAAGTCTCTTTTTGAATTAATGAAATCTCCGTCGTCCGCACCAGTTCAAGCACAGAGAGAAAGGCCAGCACCAATTCGCGGCGCGAGCTTGAGCGCTCAAAGAAGATTCGCAGGTTAAGCTCGCCCGCAGACATCACCATGTTGCGCAAACGCTCAAGCATCTCTGTCATAGACACTTCGTCGCGCTCAATTTCCAGCAGGACTTCTTCTTTATGCCGCGCTAAGATTTCCTGAAAGACGCGAAGCAGGTCAAAGACGCCGACAGAGACTTCCGGGTTCTGCTTGTCCGTTTCAAGCTCTGCCCGCAT
>JACMLC010000740.1 GCA_014379795.1 Pyrinomonadaceae bacterium | reverse complement strand
GTGGCAGAGCGCGACGGCAATCGTTTGCTCTTTCGCTCGCCCGAAGAGATGAACGAAGTCACGCTGCTGGTGCGCAGCGACTTTAAAACGGATCTCAAATTCGGCAACAAGCTCTTAATTTATCAATGTCTGGACTCAGGCGTGCTCAAGGTTCGATTCCGCGCGGCCATCAAAGAGATTCGTGAGCGCGAAGTCGTCATCATGGATGCAACGACAAACAAGGAGATTGCCACGCTGCCCAATGATTACATCTTTGCCCTCATCGGCGGCGATCGCCCGGACAGATTTTTGGAATCAATCGGGATTAAGATTCCGGGCAGCAGCTTATAAAAAATATCGAGCCTGGGAGAGCGTCAAGTTCTTTGCGGTCTTTGCGCGTTTTCCTCTTTGCGTCCTTTGCGGTGAAAGGCTTTTTTAACGCAAAGACCGCAAAGAAGTAAGACGCAAAGAGCGCAAAGGGCAGCTTGCTTGAGGCCAAGACTATCTTCCGAAATGAATGCGGGTTGAGATAAACTCCTATCCGAAATTGGCTGTTGGTGTTAGATTCACTCACGACTTTTCGTTTTCCAGAGCAGGACTCGACCAATCAATCAAACCTTTGGGAGGCATCACATGCGTTTCCCTTCAGCCCGTTGGCTCTCGCTTTCAGTGACGATGATTTTCCTGGCGTTCTGCACGCAACGCGCCGCCGCGCAATCTTTGACGCCCGCCGATGTGCAGACGCTGATCGCGCAATCCGTCTCAGCCGCCGTCCAATTAAATCAAAAAGTGACTGTCGCCGTGACAGACCGTGAAGGCAATGTGCTTGGAGTCTTCGTGATGACGGGCGCAAACAGCTCGACGCAGATTCGCAGCGTCGGCGCCAGCGGGCAGGGCTTGGAAGGCTTGAGCGTTCCAGCCTTTGCCGCCGCCATCTCAAAAGCCGGAACCGGCGCGCTCTTTAGCACGCAGGGCAACGCTTTCACGACGCGCACGGCGGGTTTTATTATTCAGGAACACTTTCCGCCGGGGATTGACTTTCGCTTTGGCGGGCCGCTCTACGGCGTGCAGTTCTCTTCGCTTCCCTGCTCGGATATTAAAAGGCCGGGCTTGCCTCTGGGATTGTCCGGCGATCCGGGCGGCTTGCCCGTTTACAAAAACGGCGTCGCCGTCGGCGGCATCGGCATTGAAGGAGACGGGCTTTATACGGTTGACCGCGACCCTTTTGATTTTGACCAGCCGGTCGAAGAAATCATCGCCGTGTCGGGCTTGCGCGGTTATGAAGCGCCCGCTCTGATTCGCGGCGATAATATTTTAGTTGATGGCATACGCCTTGTTTATACCAACATCACGAGCGTCATCGCGCCGCCAACCATTCCATTCGGCAGCCTGCCGGGAGCAGTCTCAGCAAGCTTTCCAATCAGAGGCGCGCAGCCGTCCGCTTTCACAACGGCAACGGTCGGCGGCATCGGCGGCGAAGCCAGCCCGCGATTCTTTCCCTTCAGTGGAAGCTCTTTTCCAACGCCCGCGCTCGGATTGACCGCGGCGGATGTCAACCTGATTATCTCGCGCGCGGCGCAGACGGCGAACATTACGCGCGCCGCGATCAGGCAACCCTTGGGAAGCAACGCGCGCGTTTCAATCGCGGTCGTAGACACGGAAGGCAACGTGCTGGGCATCTTCCGGCAGGCTGATGCGCCCGTGTTCGGCTTTGATGTCTCGGTGCAGAAAGCTCGCTCCGCAGTCTTCTTTTCGAGAAGCGATACGGCGACGCAGCTCAACGCCGCCGGAATGAGCCAGTACGTCAATCGCGCCGCCGCCGACGGCGTGCCGCTCAATGGCACCACCGCGTACAGTGATCGCGCGGTAGGTTTTCTGCATCGCCCGCTCTTTCCGGACGGCATCAACAACACACAGGCCGCGCCCTTCAGCACAGCATTGGGCGAATGGAGTCCGTTCAACGTCGGGCTGCAACTCGATTTAATCCAGTCGCGTTTGCTCTCGCGCCCCGCCGTCTGTTCCCTGCGCGCGTTTATGAACAGCCCGCTGTGCGTGTGCTCATCAATTCCAACGATTCGCAACGGCCTGCAAATTTTCGCGGGCAGCATTCCGCTCTACAGAAACAACATGCTCGTCGGAGGCATAGGCATCAGCGGCGACGGCATTGATCAAGACGATTTCATAGCGGCTGGCGGCGCACAAGGGTTTGCGCCTCCGACTGCGATCCGCTCCGACCGCCTTGTCATACGCGGCGTTCGTTTGCCGTTCCTCAAATTTCCGCGCAGCCCGACGCTTTAGTTAAAACGAGTAAGAGAGCCGCGAAAAGGCATAAAAGTCTCAAAAGAAATAAAGATGGAAAAGCTAATCGCACAGCAGTGTTTAAAAGCTCCTCAAGTATCGTTTCCGAGAAGCTGTATAAACATTCCGCTTCATGCGCCGGAGGCGCAGCCAGAAGGTAGCCAGACGTGCAACGTCTGGTTCCGGGCAGAAAACCGCTCGCGCGCTGAAGGTGCGCCAGATACTTCTCTCCGCGCCTTCAGCGCGGAATATCTTATGGCTCCTGTGTCCCAGACGTTGCACGTCTGGCTACCTTCTACGCGCCGCTTCGCGGCTAAACAAGTAATTTTCAAACAGGTTCTTCTCGTCTTCTATGTTTGTTTGTCGCTCTGTTTGTTTGCGCCTCCCACTGCTACGGCGCAAACGCCGTCGAGCGAGGCGCAGGCGACGGGCGGCGTGCGTTTGCGTGTCAGGCCAACAAAAGAAAAGGGGCTTCCGCGAAAGCGTTTCTATTTAATCAAGGGCAGCGCGGAAGAGAACAAAGCTCTGATTGAAAAAATCAACCAGCATCCATTCCTGACGCGAGAGTGCTATTACCGCAAGGCCGGAGCGAGCAATGAATTTATCAAATGGCTCGCAGAGGGCGATTGCGAATCCGTTTACTGTCGCCTGATTGAAGAAAAATTCGTGTCCGGCGCGACCGCCGTGCCTGAATTTCGAGCGGCTTACGAGCGCGGCGTCAAGGAATACAAAAAACCCGAATTGGGGAGACTGTGGCTGACGACGAATTTGACGGACGAGATCAGAGACGGCTTCTATCGCCAGCGGCAAGCCGCGCTCAAGGCTTTAATCAGCGAGGCCGAAATTCTGTCGAAAGCTTCTGTCATGTCTGTGATGACGGACGGCAAAGGCACTGCGAATTTCACAGACCTGCTGCCCGGAACTTATCTCATCACCAATTTGTTACCGGCGGAGTTCGGCAACAATTCCCTGCTCTGGAGATGCGAAGTCAAAGTTAAAGCAGGCCCTTTCAAAACTGTAACCGTCTCGAACGCGACGGATAAAAATTGCGTGGTGGTCGAAAAGCCTCTGCCCGCCTGCGACGCAAGCAAACAAACTGCCTTGAAGAGATGAGAATCCGCCTTGTCATCATCATCGTCTTTGCAGCCCTCCTAGGGGCAGGCTATGTGTTTCCGCGCATCGCTTTGAACGCAACGCCTACATTCTCGCCACAAGTCAACCGGAAAAAACAAACCGGACGAACAGTCCGAAGAAGAAACCAATCTCGCAGCCAGCGAAAGCCCGCCAGAGATTATTCGCAATTCTCGCATCGTTCCGCCAAGCACCAGAGCCTTGCCTGTGACGCTTGCCACAAAGCCCCGACAGCCAACTGGCTGAAGGCGTCCGCGTTCCCGGACGTGGCGGATTACCCGTCGCACGCATCATGTATCAAATGTCATCGCACGGAATTTTTCAAAGGCGCGCGTCCACTCATCTGCTCTGTCTGTCACACTAAAGTCTCGCCGCGCGACGAAGCTCGCTTCGACTTTGAGAAACCGAACCAGCCGAGCCAGTTCAGCACAATCTTTCCGCATGACAAGCATCAGGACGTGATCGCCTCAGACAGATTCAAGGGCGAGCCGGTGGCCGCCGCTCACGCCTTGCGCAGCGCGCCGCGCGCACAGGATAAAAGCCGCGCGCAATATTACAACTGCGCCGTCTGCCATCAGACAGAGGCGAAGACGCCGAACCCGCCGGGCGGTTTCCCGGATAACTTCATGCCGCCAGCCGGAACATTTAAGGCTGCGCCCGTCGGGCACGCTTCCTGCTATAACTGTCACTGGAAGAATCAGGAGCCGACGCACAACGATTGCGCCGGATGCCATAAGTTATCTGAAACGGATGTAGCGATGCGTCTTGCTCCGAAGCGCAACTCGCTCAAGTTCGCACATGAGCCGCTCGAAGCGCATATCGCGGAATGCGCGAGCTGTCATATCAACATCACACGCGAGAGCAGCCTGCTCAACTTGAAACCCGATGTGCCGATCACTTCCTGCTCGACCTCTTCGTGCCATCTGGCGCAGACCCAGACGGAATTCGAGCAGCGCAAACTCGACAGCAGCTTCGGCTGCGTCAAATGCCACACGTCCGATGTGGGGAAACGTCCGGTGCCTGCGAGTCACAGCGCGTTGTTTACAGAATGAGAGACAGAGGCGAATTGATGCTCATTCAAAATGCAACCTTAAGGAGACGCTGGCTGACGTTCATCGTCATGCTCATCGGCGCGCTGCTCTGGCTTGCTTCCTATTCGTCGCGCGCATCAGAGAACGGCGCGTCTCCCTCGAAACCCGTCGGCGACGACAGGGATTATTCAAAGTTCTCTCACGGCACGGACAACCACTCGCGTCAGGCTTGCGCTTCCTGCCACACGCGCGCGAACAACGACGCGACGCCGCGCTTTCCCGGACACAAGGCTTGCACGGATTGTCATCTGGCGCAGTTCACGACTCCCAAAATCCCTATGTGCAATATCTGTCATTCGAGTTTGTCGGGGAGCAATCCGCCCTTGCGCGCCTTCCCTGCTAAATTCGATGAAAGCTTTAACGTGAAGTTTGACCACGCGCAGCACGACAGGGGCGAGGCCAGACCGGCGGCGAGCTGCGCCGCCTGTCACACAGCCTCTCTGCGGCGCGGCGTGGCGATGACCATTCCCGCAGGCATCAACGCGCACAATAACTGTTATCAATGCCACACCCCCGGCAAGACTTCGGGCGGGCGCGACATCAGCTCGTGCGCCACCTGTCACTCGGTCGCGTCCTATCGCCGCACGCCGACGAACTCGGTCGCCTTTAACGCGAGTTTCAGCCACGCCAAACACAGTTCCAAACAGAGACTCGATTGCGCGGACTGCCACACGTTGCGCGAAGGACTGCCGCAAACGAAGCAAGTCTCCTCGCCGCGCACGTCACAACATTTTCCGCCCGCGCGCGGCATGAGCTGCGCCACCTGTCATAACAACAAAAGAGCTTTTGGCGAAGCGGATTATGACGATTGCAAACGCTGCCACACGGGCGCGACATTCAAATTCAAGGGCGTCAGATGATGCCAGGACACTTTTTTGAAAGACATGAGTTGTCGCCAACGGCGACCAACAATATAGCGTAGGGTCAGGCTGAAAGCCGCAACCCGACGTCGGAGGCGGATTGTTTGCCCGTCTCCAACGGAGACGAACCTCTGTGTGGGTCAAATGTTTGTCACCTTCGGCGACATCCATTCACTATTCGCCTTCGTAGGGTTACGCCTGCGGCTCACCCTACGCTATATTCTTAGTCGCTTTCAGCGACCAAAACAAAAATTGTCAATATATCAAGTGTCAGGTAACTCTGAT
>JACMLC010000739.1 GCA_014379795.1 Pyrinomonadaceae bacterium | reverse complement strand
TTAACTACACCCTACACCCTTCCCCCTACACCCTCGCTTTAATTCTTATTAAGGCTTGCGTCCGGTCGTTGCTGGCTTAACGTTGCGCGACGGGGCCGGTTTGGGCGCGGGCGTCACGGGCGCGCCGCCTTCGCGTGGCGCGGTGCGGCCAGAGCGTGTGATGGCGATGCGCTTATCGCGCCCCGTCGCGTCGCCAATCGTGACGCGGATGGCGCGATAGGTTCCGTCTTTCCGCTCGTTGGTCGGGTAATAGCCGATGACGTATTGCGTCCGCATGTCGCGCGTAATCTCTGTGGCGATGCCGGGCAATTCGCTCAGGGAGGCGGGAAAAAAAGCGCGCCCGCCCGTCTCTTTAGCCATCCGGTTGAGCAAGTCAACCGCACGGCTCTTGTGGCTCTTGCGGATAAAGATGCCTGACTTTTCGTCTTCCAGCTCGTTGACAAAACCGATGATGTAAATCTGCACGTCGTCCTCGCGCAAGCGCGCGAAAAGCTGTTCCTGCTTGTAATAGCTGTCACGGTCTTCGCCGTCCGTGACGATGATCAGCGCGCGGCGGCGGCGATCATCGGAATCGTTGCTCTTCTTATACTGTGCAACGCGCTCGGCAGAGAGGTAGACGGCATCCACCACAGCCGTCTGGCCGGAGTTTACGTAAAGTTCGTCAATCCGTTCCTTCAATTCATTTTTGTTCGGGGTGAAGTCAACGATTGTCTCTATCTTATCGCTGCTGGTGAAAGTGACCAGAAAAGTCTCGTCGCCCTCTTTGTTGCTGTCAACGATGGTCTTGCCCGCTTCGATGACCTGCGGCAACTGCGAGCGCAGCGAGCCGCTGGTGTCAATCGCCAGACCATAGCTGATCGGAACTTCTTCCTTTGAAGCAAACTCGATTTTTTGCAGCACGCCGTCTTCGTAAATGCGAAACTCGTCCTGCCGCACGTCGTTGAAAGTGCGATTGTTGCGATCAATCACGCGCACGTTCAGATTCACGAGGTTGGTATCAACCTTGATCGTGTCGCCTTCGTCCAGCTCGACGCCATCAGGGTCTGCGGGCGTCGCCGATGGATTCGCTCCGGGCGTTTGTGAAGACGGTTGCGTTGTGAGCTTGGGCGGCGTCGGCGACGCGCTCGGGTCAACGCGGCGCGGCCTTGAGTCCTGTTGTGTTTGCTGCTGCTGCGCCTGCCCGCCGTGCGAGAGAATGAGAAAAGCCAGCGTAAGCGCGCACGCGCCAAAGAGCGTCCACGCGCGGCGCGTATGACCATTTAAGTTTATGCGAAAGTTTTTCATCCCACTCCACTCTCAAGAAAAAAGATGCCAGATGCTAGATGTCCGTTCATGGATGATAGCTAACATCCGGCATCTAAGACCTGACATCCATTCGCGCGCTGCTGGGGCAAAAAGAACATCGCGCCAAGCTTCTGGCAGCCTGCACGCGCCGCACGCGCCTCTTAAAGATGCCCTTCGCAGCAGTCTGCGTTGCCGCGCCGGGCATGCTTAATATCTTAAAGCCTAGCGGCGCGGACTGGTAATCGCATAATAACCTTCGCGGCTGCGGACGAAAAGTCGCGGCAACCCGCGCGGCGGCGTGACTTTGACTTTCAGCTTGTGCCACTTGCCGTCGTTGACGAAATTCGACGGGCGATAGCCAATCGAGTATTGATGTCTCAGCTCAAGCGCGATGCGCTCGAAGATTTCATCCATCTCGGCAGCGGTGTTCGGAAAAAAAGCTTTCCCGCCGGAGACCGCCGACAACTCGTCGAGCAGCGACTGCCCGTGCATGCCGAGCGCGCTGCCGGGGTCTGAGCCGCCTAAGATTCCAATCGAGTAAACCACCACATCCGATTCTTTCAAGAGGCGGCGCAGCTCGCTAAAAGTATAGCGCGAGTTGTTGTCCTGCCCGTCGCTAATCAGCAGCACAGCGCGTTTCTGGTGCGCGCCGCGCGTCACTTTCTCGACTCCCAGATAGCAGGCATCGTAGAGCGCCGTCTGGCCTTTCGTGTCCACGTAGGTCAGCTTATCCAGCACTGCGTCGCCGTCACGCGTTTTGTCCAAGAGGAGTTGTGCACGCGAGTTAAAGCCAATCAAAAAATATTCATCGGAATTATGGCTGGTCTCGATAAAGCGCGAGAGGGCTGTCCGGGCTTTGCTAATCTTATCGCCGCTCATCGAGCCTGACACGTCGAAGAGCACCCCGACCGTGACCGGCGCATCGTCGTCGCTGAAATGCTCTATGACCTGCTCTTCTTTATCGTCGAGGATGGTGAAGTGTTTTTTGTTCAGCCCTGAGACAAAGCGCCCGTAGTTGTCTGTGACGGTGACGGTCAACGTGACCAAATCCGTCTGGACCATGACGGTCGTGTCGTCTACCGGTTGACCGGGCTGCGGGGTGGGGGACGGCTGTGCGGCGGAGGCGGGCGCAGCCTTTTTCTCCTGCGCGCGGTGCGCCGGAGCGACGAGCGCCAAGCAGGCCAAGACCAGACAGCAAACGAGCGCCAACAAGATTCTGTTGCGGTGCCTGACGTTCATGTAAACTCCCTGTTCCCTTCATGGCCTGTAGAGATGCTCTAATCCCTCTTAAGCCTGACGAAAGGACTTGTTCTATGACGCGCAGCCAGCCCGTAAAGGAACGCTCTGCCGGACACGCGCCCTGACTTTTTGAAGAAGCGATATTGATCGGCTTACGGGGAGACCGCTGCTCGCTACGCTGGTTTTTGATGGCCTTGATAGCAAAGCTGATGCGCATTGTAGGACACGTAGCCTGCCTGCGCAAGAAGCCGATTGATTGCGGTAATCAATCGCTCAGATGTCGGATTTGCAACTTTGGTTTGTTCTGCCTGCAACTTTCCGCGCCGGGGGGCGTGTATTCCACGAGGGCCAAGGGGCAGGAGCCGGAAACAGGGCCACTTCGGAAAAGCATCTTGATAGCAAACGGCTTCTCAGCTTCGCCTGATGTCGCACGAGCGCGCGAGCGCATGATATACTTTTCAACCCAACTTACCGGGTACTTCAAAGGGATTTAAAATAGCATTTATGGCTGAGTTCATTTGTCGTTTAGGAACGCCTGCGGGCGACGTGATAACGCGCACAGTCGAAGCGCCCGGCGTGCATGAAGCGCGCTCGCGCCTTGAGCAAGAGGGCTTCAGGGTCTTTGCCGTCACGCCGCCAAAGACAGGGGGCGTCTCGGCTTTGACCAGAGGCGGCGGCGGCGGCAGCAACGCCCGCGTTAAGGCCAGCGATTTTCTGCTCTTTAACCAGCAGCTCGCGGCCTTGTTTCGCGCAGGCATCCCGATTCTTCAGGCGATTACGATGCTCAGAAAGCGTGCGGCTTCGTCGCGGCTGCGCGTGGTGCTTGATGAAGTCGAACAAGCGATTCGCGGCGGCGCGGCGCTGTCGGCGGCCTTCGCCGCGCAGGGCGAGATTTTTCCGCGTATCTACACGGCTTCTATCTTGGCCGGAGAACGTAGCGGCGCGCTCGACGATGTGCTCAATCGTTACGTCACATACATGCGGCGCAACGTGCAACTGCGGCGCAAGATTCGCGGCGCGTTGGCTTATCCGTCTTTCCTGCTGATAGCCTCTGTCGGCATGGTTGCGTTCCTGAGCGTCTACGTCGTGCCGCGCATGTCGGAGTTGTTTCAAGGCTTGAGCGCCAATAGCAAACTGCCGACGGTGACGGTCATCGTGGTCGGCATCTCGTCTGTCATCTCAAATAATATTGTGTGGCTTGCGCCGCTGCTGATTGTCAGTGCGGTGGCTTTCTGGTTCTGGTCGCGCACGCCTGCGGGGAGGCTTGTGATAGACCGCATGCTCTTAAAAGTTCCGCTCGCCGGAAAATTGCTGGTGCAGCTCTCTGTCGCGCAGGTGACGCGCTCGCTGGCGACGCTGCTGGCGGGCGGCATCACGCTGGTCGAATCATGGGAGATTGCGGCAGAGTCAATCACGAATCGCGAGCTGCGCCGCAGAAGCTCGGAAATCCTGCCGATGGTGCGCGAGGGACGCTCCTTTACAGAGAGTCTTGAGGCTGCCCGGTGGCTTCCAGACCTCGCGCTTGATATGATCGGCATCGGCGAGCGTTCCGGCAGCTTAAGAGAGATGCTGGACGAAGTCTCCGCTTTCTATGATGCCGAGAGCGAAGTGCGGCTTGAGCAGTTGACGACGACGCTGGAGCCTGCGATTCTGGTAGTGATGGGAGGGGTCGTAATCACGATTTTGCTCGCGATCTATCTCCCGATTATTCAATCCATCTCCTCCGGCCCGATGGGAGGATAAGCAGCCGCGAAAAGATTGAACCAGCGGGTCTCCCCCTTATAAGCTTCGGCGGCCATCCAAGTTCTTAAAGTATGAAAGAAGCGACAGAAGAATTAACGGAAACCATTTCGTCCATCGGCGAGACGACACAGCCTATCTCGCTTGAGGAGGATATGCTGCCTCCGACGGCAGACCACGAGCCGCCGGAAGTGCGTGCGGCGCGCGATCTGGCACGCCGTTATCGGTTGCCTTACGTTGATCTCTTGCCGCCCGTCGGCAAATCGCCGATTGATTATGCGGTGCTGGCGGAATTGCCGGTTGATTTGATGGTGCGCCACCAGTTCGTCCCGCTGCGTCGCGAAGGCCGCCGCCTGCATGTGGCGATGGCAGACCCGACCGACCTCGAACTGATTGACGAGCTGGCAAGCGCACTGCGCTCGCGCATCGTGCCGCATGTGGCGACCGCCGGAGCGATAGATGTCGTGCTCCGCAAGGGCGATGCGACGCAGCGCGTGCTTCAGGAAGCCACGTCGAATTTTCGCATCTCGCTGGTGAAAGAGACCGAAACGGGCGAAGAGGTTTTAGACCTTGATCGGCTGGCGACGGATTCCGACATGTCGCCGATCATCAAGCTTGTGGACACGATTATCTATAACGCGATGGAATCGCGCGCTTCGGACATCCACATCGAAACGCGCGACACCGAAGTGCAGGTCAAGTACAGAATTGACGGCGCGCTCTTAGCCAAAGTTGACCCGATTGATCTTGCTTATCATCAAACCTTGATCTCGCGTATCAAGGTCATGTCCGAGCTGGACATTGCCGAAAGGCGCGTCCCGCAGGATGGACGTTTCCGCGTGCGCTATAAAGGGCGCACGGTGGATTTCCGCGTCTCGATCATGCCGACCGTGCATGGAGAGGATGCTGTCATCCGTATCCTCGACAAAGAGCAGATCAACGAAGAGTTCCGCGATTTGAAATTGGATGTCGTCGGCTTTGCGGAAGACGATGTCAGAAAGTTTCGCCGCTACATCGCAGAGCCTTACGGGATGGTGCTGGTGACAGGCCCGACGGGTTCGGGCAAGACGACGACGCTCTATGCCGCGCTCAACGAGATTAGAAACGAAGAAGATAAAATCATCACGATTGAAGACCCTGTCGAATACCAGCTTCACGGCATCACGCAGATTCCGGTCAACGAGAAAAAAGGCTTGACCTTTGCGCGCGGCCTGCGCTCTATCCTGCGCCACGACCCGGACAAGATCATGGTCGGTGAAATCCGCGACACTGAGACGGCGCAGATTGCTATTCAATCCGCTCTGACAGGCCACCTCGTATTCACGACCGTTCACGCCAATCACGTGATTGACGTAATCGGGCGTTTTCTGAACATGGGCGTTGAGCCGTATAATTTTGTTTCCAGCTTGAACTGTGTGCTGGCGCAACGCC
>JACMLC010000738.1 GCA_014379795.1 Pyrinomonadaceae bacterium | reverse complement strand
CGAAAGACGCGCTCCGATTCAATTCCGGGAACGCCGCCTGCCAGCGGTCGCGCGCAAGGAGCGCGATCAGCATCGCCGCCGCAAGGTCTTTGTCTGCACGCGACATGGTTCGCGTCGCCAGCCTGACTTCAACGTTTTCCACTCCGGGCATGTCTATGATAAGCGTGCGCGCGTCCGGGACTTCGGGCTGGCGAAAAGTTGACGGGACGCGCTTGTCGCTCTTGCGCCAAGTGCCTAAGAGCTGGCGCAGTGTGCGCAGAGCGCGGTTTTCCGCGACGCCGCCCGTGATGACCAAAGTGGCATTATCCGGTGTCAGGAATCGCTCGCGCGCCAGCACGAGGTCTGCGCGCTCGATGCTTGACAGACTATCGGTCGCGCCCGCAGACGGTCGCCCGTATGGATATTCGCCAAAAAGTCTTCTGGCAACGGCGCGGTCGGCGATAAAGGATGGCGCGACGCCCATCTCGCGCAGCATCTTGACGCGCGCGTCGCGCAGTCTGCCGAATGTATTTTTATCAAGCGGGTTGCTGACCAGCGCCGTGCGCAGCAGTTCCACCATCCTTTCAAATTCGGCGGCGCGCCCGCTCATCCTGATATTGATCGCGTCATAGTCGGTCGTCACTTCGAGCGTGCCGCCCAGCTCTTCCGTAAAAAACTCACGCGTCTCGGCGTCCGGGAAAATCGCATCGCCGAGCAGAGCCATCGTCCCTGTCTTGCCCGATAGGTCAAAAGCCGCGCCGCTGTGAATGCGCAGTTTGAGCGAGACATTCGCATTGGCTGGCTGCGTCCAGATCAATACGCGGAGGCCGTTCAAAAGCTCTTCGCGGCGCGGCGTGGGCGAGCCTTGCGCGGCGTGCCCAAAGCTTACAGAGCAGAGCGCGAGAGTCAGGAAAATCGCTAGAAATCGCATGCTTATTGAGTTTGAAAAATTGGCGTGAGCAATCATAAGTGTGTGTGAATTAACCCCTGCCCTCAAACGGGCGGAAGCTTGGATGCCACAGAGGCGCATAACGTCACGGAAATCGGCTGTCTGCAAAGGGGAGCGACCGGCAATGAGTTTAGATGGCGGCGGCAAGGCGCGTCAAACCGTTTGGCTCATTAGTGCATCCAAAGACTGTTTTCGGCAGGGTTTGACCGGAGAAATGACTCTGCCCGCTTCACAGTTTATTAAAGAGTTGTATAATATGGTCTGAGCAAACCGTTTCCGGTGGACACCGCCAGATGGCTCAGCCCGCAGCCTGAAGGCCACACGGAAGACTAAAAGATACTAACGCCGCTGTAGTGAAAGCTTTAAATCTGCTACGCCCTTCGAGCGGCCTTAAGAGGGAATATATGAAACAGTGTTCTACGTGCCAGGAAGATTTTGCCGATAAATTCAGTTTCTGCCCGGTTGACGGCACGCCGCTCAGCGGTCTGGCCGCCAAAAAGATGGAGCCTGTCCCCACGGAATCTGAAGAAACTATTCCTTCTCAGCCTGCTGTGGCAAACGAGAGCTTTTCCATGGACGTTTTGGAGACGGAGGAAGAGGCGGAAGCAGCCGTTGATGCAGGCGTCTATGAATCCGTGTCGGCGGCACATGATGATGGTGAATATCATTTAACGATCATGGATGATGCCGGACTGGTGCGGCGTCTGACCTCGGAGCTGCGCGAAGTCGCGCACGAATCGCAGCTCACATGGCCTGAGTTCAAAAAGGACCCGTTCGGGTTTACCAAACGCTTAGTCAGCGGCTATGGACGGATGCTGGGCGGCTTCGTCTCGCGTCCTAACGTGGCTATCGCTTTGATGACTGCGCTCCTCTCGATGATCGTACTGGCGGTCGGCATCGCATGGGTTGAGCGTTCACAGACAGCAGGTTTTTCAAGATTCGGGATTGGTCTGTTCGCGGCTCTGGCGCTGGGGCTGCTAATCGCTTTGTTCGTCGGCTGGTTTACGCGTGGACGCTCTTCCAGTCTCAAAGCGCAGGAGGCCAGCGGCGGCGCGCAGCAATATTCGACCGAGACGGATATGCCGACTGTCCTGACAGCGATGATGGCGGCTCTCGTTTTTGCATTTATGTTGATTGGCCTCTTCGTCTGGCTCGACCATCGCGGCAAGCAGAATCAGGTAAGAGCTGATAAGCAGCGGCAAGACCTTGAATATCAGGGGATGGTGGAAATCCCGGAAGAGCAGGAGAAGGTAGACAAAGGCACTGCCGGCAACAACAAAGGCGACGGCGGCGGCTCCAAACCCAAACAGGAAAAACCCGGCGGCGGTGGCGGCGGCGGTCGCGAAGACCAACGCCCCGCTTCGGCTGGCAAACTGCCTCAGGCTTCCTTGACCATTCCGCAGG
>JACMLC010000737.1 GCA_014379795.1 Pyrinomonadaceae bacterium | reverse complement strand
TTTATATCATGTAGGGTTTGGTGAAAACGGTCAACGAGTCCTTCTGGTACATCATCATTTTTGGGGACAAGGTCGTGAATCAGTTGAAGGTGGGTGGTGAATTGGCGAATGCGAAGGCTACCAGTCTCTTTCTTTGGAGGCTCCATGTCAGCTTCGGCTGCTTTGGGCTTTATTTCTAGGAGATTGTTTTCAGCGATAAGCTCTCGACCTTTCGGAGTGATGTCGCAAACAAGAGAGTGGGACTCTCCGGTGACAGTGAGTTCCACATAACCTTGTTTTTTTAGTTGTTCTAAATAGCGACTAATAAGTGAGTAGCTTAAATTTAATTCGTTTCCGATTTCAACCCCATAGATGCGTCGGTGTCTTGGGTCGTTGAGAAAAGCAAGAATTTTTATTGCCGTTTCGTCGGGAGCAGAAACAGAAGACCTGGCGGCTGTTTGAGGCGCAGGAGGTAGTGACTTGAGAGGCTCAATCTCAGTTTTCGTCGGAGATAGCAATTCTTTAGCTTCTAAAAGCGTTAAAGGCTTTCCAGTTTCCTCATTTGTAAGGCAGTAAATGTGGTTACAGGAAATACATTTGAAGTGAGAGCGACTGGGGAGAGCAGTAGAGGGATCAGCGTAAAGCGGAGCGAGTTCGGTTCCACATACGGGACAATGAGGCTCGCTTTGTTCGTCCCATTTTACCGTGAATCTTTTGACGAGTTTCGGCGCAGCGTTTTGTTCAAGTCGCACATATCGGCGGCTAAACCAACTACGGGTGCTTTTTATTAGCCACAAAAGAAAGGCCGCACTGTAAAGAGCGACGCTACTATAAAAGCAGCGAGAGGCAAGGTGTTTATGGTCTGTAGAGATGAGATAGCCAGCCACACCCAAAGTAATTGTGGCGAGCGCGGCAAGGGTTCTGATTGTTCTTCGCATCCACACGGTCACGCTGTCTCGTTGCGCGAGATGGTTCTTGGCTTATTTATCGCTTTCGGGCTTGGAGCAAGTGTCAGTGCGCTTTTCGTGCTACTTGTCACCCAATGAGAGCTATTAAGCAACTACGCCGGAATGCCCGTCGCTGGCTGCTTCTTAGAAGGCTTCGCAGCTTTACGCGGCTTGTTCCAATATGGACTCTTACACTTCGGACACACACGCGGCTCGTTTTCAGTGTCACGCAGAATTCATTATCGCGCAGCAAAAATTATCGGGCAAGCAATTTAATCGTCGGGCAAAAGGCTATTGTCGGGCAAAGCCCAAAAAGGCCGCGCCTCGTTAAACTGAGGCGCGGCCTTTGAAGTCCTGAAAAGAAATTCCTACCCGCGACGGCGTCCGCCGGTATTACCCTTTTGCGGTTTGACGTTTTGGCTCTTCAAATTTTCCAAGACGGCTTTGGCATCTGCTTTAAGGGCATGTGTGTCCGGAGCTTTGTCCACGAAGCGTTGTAAGTAATTTGCCGCTTCCTGATATTTAGTGTTGTCGCCGGAGCTGAAAAGCGAGAGACCTGCTCCCAGCATGGCTTCCACGTTATCCGGGCTGGCTTCAAGGATTTTCTGAAATTCGACCACGGATTTGTCCACTGCGCCCGCGTCAAAAAGCATCTGCGCGAATTCGAGCTGCATTTTCGATTTCGCTTCGGCGTCCGGCTCAGCCGCCAGATACTCCTGATACGCCGTAAAACCTTCATCTATTTTCTTCTGATCAACTAGCGGGACATAAAGTTTCATGATCGAAGCGCGAGCCAGCAAGGCACGATAATACTGGTCTTTATGGTTTGCTGCGGCGGACGCATCCGCTGGAGGGGGCTGCGCTTTGAGTCTTGCGACGGCCATGGTTGCATCCTTATACGACTGCGTCCAATCCGCCTTGGCTGCCGCTTTGCCATCCGCGTCTTTGGCCTGTAAGGCAGCATTAAACTTATCCACGCCGGTCAATCTGAGAACGATAGACCGGTTAGTCAAGATCGCAGGCGCTCCCGGATGCTCCGTGTCGGCAGTGATGGCTTCTGAATATATGGCGATAGCTTCGGGATAGCGTTTGGCCGTGTAGGCTGCGCCGCCTTCCTTGGCAGCCCTGTTGTAGAGAGCATTGATCTCTTCGACCTTCATGTTACTGGCCGTAATTTCGGCGTTTTTGCGTATCTTCTCCTCACGGTCGGCTTTAGCCTCTGCGCTCTCGCCGCCGCCGGTGGCAGTGCTTCCGGCTGAACCATCTTCTTTGCTTACCGCAAGCTTTTTAGCTTCCTCCATCGTGTATCGCTGACCGTTACCCGGATCAAGATTGATTACATATTCTTCCGACATTCCGGGCTTGATGTTGGATCTGATAAACGGCGCGGCGTTAGGAGCGCTGATGGACAAAATATACTTCCCGCCAACGAGAAGACCTATAGCCTGAAATTCACCGCGCTTATTCGTCTTGATATTTTCCTGCTTACCGGCTACTTCCAGACGATAAACATCAACCACTGCGCCGGGTGCGGGCACGGTCTTGCCATCGGCTTGTTTCAGCATAACTTTACCGCGCACAATCCCTGTCGCCTGCGCAAAAGCCGAGCTGCCGCCCATCACCAGCACAATGGCTGTGACCAACGAAATGAAAAAGTATTTGCGATACATTTGAAGATTCCTCCAGAGGAAATGTCAGGCTCCCAAAATCAAGGGGGCTGATTTCAGATGCCTTGACGAGTCAACAAGTTGTCATCCATCCGACTAAGAAGAGCTTGGGAGAAACGCTATTCTGACTCATAAGCAATGGGGTCTGCAACCCCTGCCTGACGAAAAGCGCGCAGGCGCAGCGCACATGAATCACAACGCCCGCAGGCCAACTCGGATTCCTTGTAACAAGACCACGTCAGATTGAGCGGGGCATCAAGGAAAAGCCCGCGTTGTACAATCTCTTTTTTGCTGAGAGCGATGACCGGCGTCCTGATTTTTATCACGGTTTCGGGACGCGTGCCCACTTCTATCACGCGCTCGAACGCTTCGTAAAATTCCGGGCGGCAATCAGGATAACCCGAAGAATCTTCCGCGACCGCGCCGATGTAGATGCTCTCGGCCTTGATAACTTCAGCCCAACTGACGGCAATTGCCAGCAGGTGCGCGTTACGAAAAGGAACGTAGCTCGCCGGTATCCCTTGCGCCGCGAGATCAGCATCCGAGACAGCGATGCCTTCATCCGTTAAAGACGATCCGCCGATGCGAGCCAGATGCTCAATCGAAACTGCCATGCGTTTCGAGACCCTGTAGTAATCGGCAATCTCTTCAAAAGCTCTACGCTCGCGCGCCTCTGTGCGCTGCCCGTATGAGACATGCAAAAAGGCCAGCTCAGCAGTTTCTTCATGCGCGATGGCGGCGGTGACGCATGAATCCATCCCGCCCGAAACAAGACAAACGGCTAAAGGCAAGGCGGAAGGATGAAGGATGAAGGATGAAGTAGAAGCTTCAAGTTCCTCAAGCTCATCTTCGTCTGCCATTATGCCTAAAGCATTTTCGTTAAATCCACCCACATCCTTGCCTTTCACACGCCGCGCGCGTCCGCGCCCCAGATTTGCTTGTGCATCTGCAACTGCATGCGAACGTTCATTCCGCTTGAAGAAATCCAGTCGGCCACTTCTTGCAAAGAAACTTTTTCCCGGACGGGCGAGATCAGCACGGCCTTTGTGCGCTGCTCAAGATCGTATCGCTTGATAATCAGGCACGCATAATCCCAGTCTGTGCGCTCTGCGATGACAAACTTGACTTCGTCAAAATCGGCTCTCAGGCGTTCCAGATTAGGCCAGTGGTTGCGCGCCTCTTCGCCGGAAGCGGGGCATTTGACATCGAGGATGAGCCTTGCGCGTTCGTCAACTTTTTCGGTTGAAACGAAGCCCCCGGTCTCAATCAAAACCTCGTAGCCTTCATCGCACAGGCGTTCAATCAAGGTAAAAGCCTCGCGCTGCGCGAGCGGTTCGCCGCCCGTGACTTCGACCAGCTTGCAAGCGTATGCGCGCACCTGCTCCATCACGTCTTCAATCGAGACGTGCTCGCCGCCCGTGAAAGTGTACTCGCTGTCGCACCAAACACAGCGCATCGGACAGCCCGTCAGGCGCACAAAAGTGCATGGACGACCCGCGTGTGTGGACTCGCCTTGAATCGAGCGAAAGATTTCGGTGACGCGTAGCATGATGCCTTTTTGAATGATGAGAGCGATTCTATTTGAGGCTGGCGGATGCTGTCAAAGAGTTATCTGTTGATGCTCTCAGGCTTTCCCGATACATCGCTCGAAGAGAGTTGTTGCATCAACTACTCTTGAGATGGCTGGAAAGAGAGCCGGTTCGTGTTAGCATAACGCTTGACCAGCGGGAGACACCGAAAACCCCCTTTGAGCCAGATAAACGCACAAACGGAAAAACTCGTTGCCGCGGGCACAGCCAAACTGATCGCGCGTGCTGCGGATGCGCGTTCGCTGACGGTTGAAGATTTGACCGCGCGTGTGCGCGCCGCGCTCGATAAATATCTCTTGCGTGATGACCCGCAGGCTCAGCCCGTTGCGGTCAACGAATTTTTGGATTCGCTGCATGCGGACGACTTGTGTTTGATCGTCGCCTGCGAGCGCGGAGACCAGACCGCGTGGCATGATTTGGTGGAAAGATTCGGAGCCACTGTGCGATCTGCTGCGCGCAACGCCAGCTCGAACGAGGACGCGGCGGAAGATTTGGCGCAATCCATCTGGGCTGAGCTGCATGGCCTGCGCGTGCGCGCGGACGGGCGGCCTGCCGGAAAGCTCGCATATTATTCGGGGCGCGGAAGTTTGGGCGGGTGGCTGCGCGCGGTCGTAGGGCAGTTGGCCGTTGACCAGCATCGCAAAAGCGCGCGGCTCGTACAGACGGAAGAGGACGCGGAATTTGACAGGCTGGCGCGTGCTTCCAACCGCCCTGAAGAATCTTTTAGCGCGGCGCAGTCTCCTTCAGACCCTGAGAGCGCGCTTTCAGAGCAGCGCGCGGCGGGTGATGTAGAGGCTGCGCTGGCTGCTGCGGTCGCAAGCCTCGCGCCGGAAGACCGCTTGCTCGTCAAGCTCTATTATTTCGACGGCTTGCGCCTGCGCGAAGCGGGAGCGGTCTTGGGCGTGCATGAGGCCACCGCGAGCCGCCGCCTGACGCGCGTCCAAGGGGAAATTAGAAAGCAAGTCGAAGCCGCTCTGATGAAAGAGCACGGCTGGACGCGAGACGAGACGACGCGCACGCTGGCAGAGGCCGCAACGCATCTCGAAACGGATTTGGAAATGATGCTGACGGAGGCTGTGCCCGGTGAGAGACAGGCGCAGCAAGGCGATTAAAGTGATGAAAGAGGCCGCAAGCAAATTGGTGGCAAAGCGTTCTTAAGACAGTCGCCGTTTAAGCGAAGCGCGCGGCAATGCTGTAGTAAGCTCAAAAATGAAACTCGACCCCAACATGGAAATAGACCGTCTCTTACGCCGTCACGCGCGGCGCGGAGCCGCTGCGCCAATCGCTTCAGCTCTTCATAACGAGAGCGGCGGCGGAGTGAGAGCGGAAGAGAGCGGCATGACGCATCTGGACGCGGACGAGTTGAACGCCTTTTCGGAGAATGC
>JACMLC010000736.1 GCA_014379795.1 Pyrinomonadaceae bacterium | reverse complement strand
GATCGCCTCGCTGCTCGCGAGTCCCAAGTCGATCATCGTCTTAAATTTTTCGCAGTGCCCCGGGTAGCGTATCGTCTTGTAATCAAGCTCGCGCACGCGTCCCGTAAAACTCTCCGGCAAGGTGGAAGTCCCGCCCGAAGTTTGAAACGCTTCCATCTCTCCGAACGGAGCGGGAAATTCGAGCCGCTCAAGCTCCGTCATCGAATCAAGTTCAATAATCTTGCCGTCACGAATCACGCGCGCACGCTCTACGTATTCGTTAATCAAGCCTTCGACCGAAAAAACAATTTGATAATCGAGCGGCGGCTTCGGGTTCTGTGGCAAACCGCCGACGCGTATGTGTATCTCTTCAAGCTCTGCAAAGCGCGCCGCGCCGTGCGCCGCCAGCACGGACACCATGCCAGGAGCCAGCCCGCAGTCGGGAATGATATTGATGCCAGCCGCACGCGCTTCCGCGTCAAGCGCCAGCTCTGCATCCACTACAGAATTATTGCCGCCGAGATCACAAAAGTTGACGCGCGCCGCGATGGCTGCTTTTGCCAATTGCAGGTTGTGATGATAAACCACGCAACTGATGGCCGCGTCGTGCCCGCGCATCAAATCAATCACTTCGCTTTCATTCGTGACATCAACCAACGCGGGCGTGAGCTTTGCGCTGTTCACCGTTGCGACGACAGCACGCGCTCTCTCTAAATCAAGGTCTGCGACCGTGACAGCTTCCGCCTCCGAATTGTGCGCCAAGTCATAAGCCGCGCCGAGTCCCATGCGACCCGCGCCGAGTACCAGAATTTTCATTTGATTGGTTTGATTAAACTTGAAGGAATGTTTGAATCAGAAAGTTTCGCGCAAAGGCGCAAAGGCGCAAAGAAGGCGCAAAGATGTTGAAAGCTTTCTTCGGGTCTTCCTTTGCGTCTTTGCGCCTTTGCGGGAGATTGCCTTTTCATGCCCTAGTCACCGGACGCCAGCGTCTTTCGAGATACTCTGCTATCCGGGTGAGCGGGAAAGTTAATAATAAATAGAAGATTGCAACCATCGGCCAGACCGTGAGCGGTGCGGCGTAGCGGCTCGCTAACTCTTGCCCTGTGCGCGTCAATTCCGACAGCCCGATGACGTAAACCAGCGATGAGTCTTTCAAGAGCGCGATGCCTTCATTCGTCAGCGGCGGCACGACGCGGCGGAAAGTTTGCGGCAGGATGACGCGCCGCATGGCCTGCGCATGCGACATGCCGAGTGCGCGCGCGGCCTCCATCTGCCCCGCATCAATCGAGATAATGCCCGCGCGAAAAATCTCCGCGATGTAGGCCGCACTGTTCAAGGTCAGCGCGATGATGCCGCTCCAGAACGGAGGAATAAAGATGCCGAACGAGGGCAGCACGAAATAGATGAAAAGTATCTGGACGAGTAGCGGCGTGCCGCGCATCACTTCCACATAAAGGGCTGCCGGGGCCGAAAGCAAACGTGACGATTGTACGCGCGCCAGAGCCAGCAACAGGCCGATGGGCAATCCCAACAGCAAACTCAACAAAGCGAGGCGTGCCGTCAGCCAAACGCCGGCGAGAAAAAAGCGCCAAGTGCGCTGCACAAGGCTCAGGTCGAAAGCCTTCGGCTGCGTGGCATTCGCCGCCTGCTGCGCTGTTCGTTCCGCTGCCTCGCCAAACCATCGTTGATGAATGCGGTCATATTCCCCGCTCTCAATAACACGCCAGAGCGCGGCGTTGATAGCGCGCCGCAGATCGTCGCTCTCACGCGCGAGCACGATGCCGAGTTTCTCATCCGTAAACTGTTTTCCGACCGTCTTCAAATCGCGGAAGCTTTGCAGGATCATGTAGCGCAGCACCGGCGCATCGCCGACGACGGCGTCAATCCGCTTATTGCGGAGATCAGTCAATGCTAAGGCCACCGAATCGTACTTGACGATTTCGACACCCTCCCGCTTTTCAAAATCGAACTGCGCGGTCGTGTTGATCTGCACACCGATGCGCTTGCCTTTGAGATCGTCTGGCTTTTCGATGCCCTGCGTGTCGGTGTGGACGGCGAGCAGTTGTCCGGCGTTGATGTACGGGTCTGTAAAGAGCAGTGTCGCGCTTCTCTCCGGCGTGATGGTGACGGCGGAAATCACGATGTCGAAAGTGCCGTTTTGTAGCGCCGGAAAGATGCCGTCAAAACCGGAATTGGTAAAGACCGCACGCAAATTCATCTCGCGCGCGACGGCGTTAGCGAGGTCAATATCGAAACCGGTGAACTGCCCGCCCTCTGCCGTCTCAAACGGCGGGTACGTGGCATCCGTGCCGATGCGCAGCTCGCCGTTCTGTTTGATACGTTGGAGAGCGGTTTGCGCCAGAGCCTGTGTTTGACAAAGCAGCAGGAGAAGGAGCGTGGCGGCAGTGCGCCGCAGGCGGTTCAGCTTCATGTTGATCTGTCTACTCTTCCTGTCCTAGATTCCCGCGTGTGCCTATCTCTGTCTCAAATTTTTCTTTGCCGCCTGCGTCGGTGGCGGGCTGGTCATCCGTCGCGCTGTCGTCTTCGTGAAAGCTGCGCATGAAGGCGCGCGTCTCTTCCTTTTGCGGGTTAGCGAAAACTTCTTCAGCCGTGCCGGATTCGACCGCGTGGCCGCCTTCAAAATAAATGACCTGGTCGGAGATGCGGCGCGCAAAGTTCATGTCGTGCGAGACGACGACGAGCGTCTTGCCGAGCTGGTCCAGAGCGCGCAGCATTCGCGCGACTTCCTTGATGAGTTGCGGGTCGAGCGCCGAAGTCGG
>JACMLC010000735.1 GCA_014379795.1 Pyrinomonadaceae bacterium | reverse complement strand
GATCACGGGACGGCTTTTGATATTGCGGGCAAGGGACTCGCGGAACATTCGAGCATGATGGCGGCGATTAAGCTGGCAGCGGAACTCTCCACCCGCGCAGATGAATCGAGCCGCGCCGTCGAAGTTTAAGATTAGAGGGGGAGACGAAAAAGGTGTCAGCGCAAAATCCTCAACTCTCACAAAAAATACTCGTGGCGGACGACGACCCGGCAATCCTGCGTCTGGTCACGGCCATTGTCGAGAAAGAGGGTTACACAGTGGTTCCCGCGCGCGACGGGCGCGAGGCGTATAAGATTTTGCAATCCGATTCGGGCTTTATCGCGGGCATCTTCGATGTCGTGATGCCGCACATACAGGGGCCGGAGCTTGTCCGCTACATGCAGACGGAAAAGCGCCTGATGAAAATTCCCGTGATGATGATGACCGCAGAGCAGAATCCGAAGCTCTCGTCGGACAGCTTTGCCGCCGGAGCCGTCGTCTTTCTTCCCAAACCGTTCACGACCGCGCAGCTCCAAATCATGCTCCGCATGCTCATCGCCAAAAGCAAAAGCGCTTCGTAAAACCAAGCGCGGCTGATTCCATTCGATAAATTTAAGAACGGTGACGGACAGCGCTTTGATGTTCAGACCATGACGCCTGAAGCCATTCGCGTCCGCGCGTGGTTTGACGGCAAGGCGGTTTCCAAAAACTTCGAGGTCAAATAGAAAGAGCATACGCCATGAAACGTTTCATCAGATACAGCATCGTCCTTATCAGCATGTTCATCATCGGCGCAGGGATAGTCTCGCAGGCCGCCGCCGATTTGAGCGCAGGAGAAGCGCGCAAGCTGATCGCGCGAGTCGCTGGAATCGAGCTGCCCTCGGACGCCGTGCGCGTCAAAGAGGTCTCGTCGCTCGGCTCGTCTGCGGTCGTCGTCGCGCAGATTGAAACGGCCTTTCGCCTCGTCAAAAATGATGACGGCAAGTGGCGCGTCGCGGAAATCAGGACGGGCGATAACTAGTGGGAAGACGTGGACATGATCGCGCGCGCCGTCAACGCCGAAAAGGTCGAGCGCGCCCGCGCAGAGCTTGAGACGCTGGCTACAGCGCTGGAATCCTTCCGGCGCGAGCGCGGCTTTTACGTCGCTGCCGACACGGAAGCTGCGCTCGTAGACCACCTTAACCCGCGCTATCTCCCTCGCGTGATTCGCGTAGACCCTTGGCACAAACAGTATCTATACGAAGGCACGCGCGACCGCTTCACACTGCGTTCAGCCGGAGCGGATGGTAAAGAGAACACTACTGATGACGTGCTTGTTACGAGCAGGAATTAGTTGATTTATTTCAAATCCAAAATCCAAAATCTAAAATTCAGAATTCGCTTGACGCACTCTCGCGTCGGGTGTTAGGTTTTCGATAGCAGTCTGCAAGTAGTTAAGCGGATTGCTGCACGCCCCGCGTCATTGGAATTTATGTGCGCTTTGGCAGTTCCGCTGGTGACGCTCACCTCTGAAGAGAAATAAAGGAGTCAGGTTTTGGGAACGGGACGCAAACTATTGCTTGCGGATGATTCCATAACCATCCAGAAGGTCGTCAATCTCACCTTTGCCGATGAAGGCTTGGAGGTGACGACCGTCAGCAACGGCGATCTGGCAGTCGAAAAGATCGAAGAGATTGCGCCCGACATTGTGCTCGCGGACGTTCACATGCCGGGTCTGAACGGCTATGAAGTGTGCGAGTATGTGAAGCGGAGCGGGCGTTTCCGGCATATTCCGGTAATGCTTCTCGTCGGCTCGTTCGAGCCTTTCAACGAAGCGGAGGCGCGCAGAGTTGGCGCGGATGACTTCTTGACCAAACCCTTTCAATCAATACGACAATTAGTGAGCAAGGTCAGCACGCTCCTCGGCGGAGGCAAACCCGCCGAAGAGGATGATGCGCCGACCAGAGACCTCTCGCAGCCCGCGCCGGAGGCGCACACGGAAGCTCAGGAGCAAAGCGAAGCCGCACAGCCGCCGCTGGCTGCGACCGCGCCGCTTTCGGCAGAGATGCAGAACCGCGAGGCAGAGGCGAGCAGAGCAGGCGCACGCGCGGACAATTTCGCAGACCCCGTGCTTGACGACGAGATGATAGAGGCCACGCCCGTCAGAGACTTTAACGCAAATAGCACCGCCACTGACTTTAACGCGAATGCCACCATCGGCGCGCGTCAACGCCCGACCACGCCGCTCAGCGCAGCCGATCTGGAAGAGGCGGGCATCAATCTCAATCAACCAGCAGTCAAACAGAACATCAGCCCGCCAGCCGCCATCAACATGCAAGACACTCTGCGCATGCCTATCAATGAACAACAGAGCGAAGACATTTCTCAGGAAAGCTCCGCACCAGCCGCGCCGCCACCGCAGCCAGCTTCTTCCGTGTCCACGCAGATGAGCAACGCCGCCGCAGCCGACGACGCGCTTCTTGACCTCGGCGAGTTTGAGTCGCCCGCAGCCGCAGCCGCAGCGGACGATTTTGTGCTGGACATCTGGGACGACGCGCCCGCGCGAGCCTCAACGTCCGCAGCCGCCGTCGAGTATGAGGGCAAGGTCACTGAGGCTCCACCGGCGCAGGTCGCAGAGTTTGTCGAAGCCGAAGTCGTCGAAGCAGAGCCAATCATCGAAGCAGTGCCCATCGAAGAACCGGACGCGCATGAAGCAGAAGAAGTCTCAGCAGCGCCGCCAGCCATAGAGCCTCAAGCCGAAGCGATTATTGCTGAGCCTGTGAGCGATGCTGGCAGCGTCACCGCGCAGCCGCAAACAGGCCAGATCACGCTGGATCAATTATCGCCCGAAGTGATTGACGCCATCGCACGCCGCGCCGTCGAACAGCTCTCCGAAAAAGTCGTAGAGCAGATCGCATGGGAAGTCGTCCCGCAACTCGCAGAGCTGCTTATCAAGCGTCGTCTCGAAGAAGAGAAAAAGTAACAGTTTTAAGTTTTCGGTTTTCAGTTTTTAGTTAAAGCAAAATCTATTGATGGCCGCCAGCTTCTTTCTTGAACATGAAATCTGGCGGCTATTGCTTTACAATGACGTTTTACTGAAAACTGAAAACCGAAAACTGAAAACTGTTTCATGGACATTCCGAAAACATACGACCCGAAAGAGGCTGAGTCGAGACACTACGCGCGCTGGGAAGAAGGCGGCTTTTTCTCTCCTGAGATTAACCGTGACCCGAACGCTCAGGTCTATTCCATCGCCATTCCGCCGCCGAACGTGACGGGTTCCCTGCATATGGGGCACGCGCTTCAGCACACGATCATGGACGTGCTTGTGCGTCACAAGCGCATGAGCGGCTATCGTACGCTCTGGCTGCCCGGCATGGATCACGCGGGGATTTCGACGCAGCTTATGGTCGAGCGGCAGTTAAAGAAAGAAGGACTCACGCGGCACGACCTCGGGCGCGAAAAATTCACAGAGCGCGTGTGGGAATGGAAAGAGCAGTACGGCGGACAGATTTTAAAACAGATGCGCCGCGAGGGAGCATCCGTTGATTGGTCGCGCGAGCGATTCACGATGGACGAACACTTGTCGCGCGCCGTCCGCGAGTTCTTCGTGCGCGCTTTCGAAGAGGGTCTGATTTATCACGGCGAGGGGATGATTAACTGGTGCCCGAAAGACCAGACCGCGCTCTCAGACTTAGAGGTTGACAAGGAAGCTATCAAGGATGGAAAGCTTTACTACCTGCAATATCCCGTGAAGGGAAGCGAGCGGCGCGTGACCGTTGCGACGACGCGCCCGGAAACGATGCTTGGCGACACGGCTGTCGCGGTTAATCCTGAAGACGAGCGTTACGGTGACCTGCTCGGAGCAATGCTGGAACTGCCGCTCACGGGGCGCGAGATTCCGGTAGTGGCAGACGAGTTTGTTGACCCTGAATTCGGCACGGGCGCGGTCAAGGTCACTCCCGCGCACGACCCGAACGATTACGCGATGGGCATCAGGCACAATCTTCAGCAAATCAAAGTCATAGACCAGCACGCGCACATGACTCAGGAAGCGGGCGCAGAGTTTGCAGGCTTAGACCGTTACGAAGCGCGCGAGAAGGTGGTCGAGAAGTTTGAAGAGCTTGGCCTGCTTGAAAAAGTTGTGGATTACGAATTCTCGATTACCAAGTGCAGCCGTTGCCGCACGGTCATAGAGCCGCTGATTTCGACACAGTGGTTTTTAAAGCAGGCGGAGTTGGGACGCTCTTCCCTTGAGCTTGTCAGAGAAAAGCACGAACCGCGCTTTGTTCCGCGCGTGCCTTACGAAAAGGTTTACGCGGACTGGCTCGAAAACCTGCACGACTGGACGCTCTCGCGCCAGCTCTGGTGGGGGCATCGCATCCCCGCCTGGTACGACGAAGAGGGCAACGTGTACGTGGCGCGCACGGAAGAGGAAGCGCGCGCGAAAGCTGGCACGGATAATTTGAAACAAGACCCGGACGTGCTGGACACTTGGTTCTCGTCTGCGCTATGGCCGATTTCGACTCTTGGTTGGCCGGACGAGACTGAAGATTTAAAAACTTTTTATCCGACATCTGTGCTGGTCACGGCGCGCGATATTATTTTTCTGTGGGTCTCGCGGATGATGATGACGGGCTTGAAATTTACCGGAAAGAAAGCTTTCGATGATGTCTTTATCACGGGCACGATTTTTGACAAGCACGGTCAACGAATGTCCAAGTCTAAAGGCAACGGCGTTGACCCGCTCGATGTGTTTGATAAATACGGAGTGGATGCGACGCGCCTCGTGATGGCTTCAATCGGCACGACCGACACGCGCTGGAACGACACGCAGGTCGAATCCTATCGCAACTTTGCCAACAAAATCTGGAACGCGACGCGCTTCTGCTTGCTGAATTCCGAAGGCGGCAGCGTCAAACGTGAAGCATTTGCGGGAGATGTCTCACAGCTTGCTTTGCATGATCGCTGGATTTTATCGCGGCTGAACCGGACGGCGCGCGACGTGGGCGCGTCGCTGGAAAAGTATGCTTTTCATGAAGCGGTGCAATCGCTTTATCATTTTTTCTGGGATGATTTTTGTGATTGGTATATCGAATTAACAAAAGCCGAGATTACAGCGGAAGAGGCTTCGCCAGAGCGAGACGCTGCGCGCAGCCGTATCCTCACGGTGTTGGAACAGGCGCTGCGATTACTGCATCCGTTCATGCCTTACATCACGGAAGAACTCTGGCAACG
>JACMLC010000734.1 GCA_014379795.1 Pyrinomonadaceae bacterium | reverse complement strand
TTGTCACAGCCACGCTCTGATCGCGATTTTTGTTTGAGCGCAGGACGAGCGCGCCGCTCATGGTTGGACGTGTCGTAGACTTTTGCAACTGCAACGCATTGCGCGATTCCAGCAGGCGTGCGATGGCATGAATCATACGCCCGCGCGGCATCGGCTCGCGCGTGCGCAAAGTCTGGTCTGCATAAAGCGAGAGCGCGCCGTCGCGCAAAAGCATGGCAACATCCGCGCGATTCTTTTCCGGAATCTCCGCTGCATCTCGGAACGAGAGCAGGTATTCCGCGTCCGCATCGGACATTAAGGTGTCTGCGCGCAACTCGCCATAGACGGCGGCAGCGAGCGCGGCGCTGAAACCGGGTAAGCGCGTCGCATCTTCAGTCAAGACAGGCACTGGCTGGCGCGCCGTGCGCGCGACGGCAGAGAGCCAGCCGCGCACCTCAGCGCTTGATGAAGGCGAGGCTAACCAGGCGTCCGTCAGCCGCGATGTTCCAAGTTGAAAATTGTTGACGGCGAGGACGGCTGCGTCGCGTGCAAACATGATATGAGCTGCGTCGCGTATCTCTGAAGGCTCGCGCGATGATTTGACAACGAAAGAAGCGAAGTGAGCTTTGCCTTCAAGCGCGCACTCGCGTCCGCGCAGGTATGGCGTCGCTTCGTTAAAAATATTTTCGACATCCTCCGTGCGCCCGCCGCAGGTCGAAGTGTAGAGCGCGTTGATGGCTTCGCCCTGATACGTTGCCACCACGCCGCGCGTCTCTTCGACGGCGCGCGTTGACAGCGGATGCTCTGTGCTGAGGCCGCCGTAAACCTGCGAGCGCGTGGTCGGCAGCAGGTCAAACCCTTGCGAGGCGAATTGATTGAGATTCTTGACGGCGTAGGTGCGCGCGGCGATGGCCTGCGCTTTCTGCGCTTCGATGGCCGAATAGCCGCCGGGCGACAGCTCGTTCGGCACGACGCCTCGCACATAATCCTCAAGGCCGATAACATTAACGACCGTTAGCGCGCCGCGCACGTTCGGAAAAACTTCCAAACGCCCGCGATAAGATTTTTCGTTAAAGCGCACGGGCGCGCTGCGCTCGTCAGCGGAAGCAAAAGTGACGGGCGCGCGTGAGCTGAAAAGCGTTGACGCGCCGCCTCCGTAGACTGCCAACTCGCGCGTCGGCGCGGCGGCTAAAGTAATCAGGCGCGTGCCGCTTTTGTTTGCATTTCGTGCGGTTGAAGCTGTGACGGGATTATTCCTTGCGCTTGATGTTGTCTCTCCTTGCGCGCCGTTCTTGCCGACGACTGCGGCGGATGCAAAGCCTGCTTCTTCGATGCGCGTGCGTAAGTCTTCGGCCTCGTCGCGCGATAAATCTTCGCCCGTCAGGATGCTCCATGTTTTCGTCTGCGCATTGTAAGAGACTTCGGAAGCCTCGCCCGTCTGCGTGCGTATCTCTGTAGCCGCGCGGTCTGCGTCTACGCGCGTCGCGGCTCCAGCCACCTCGACGCGAAAAGACGGCGCGGCAGCGGCGGGCGCAAGCGGCGTCAGGGCGCGAGCTTCGATGCGAACGCGCGCGACTCCGAGCGGCGTTGGCTGTGCGTTCGAGCTAGTTGTGCTCAAGAGTTGCCCGCCCGTCGAGATCGCCACCGAACGCGCGCTCGTGCTGAGGCCGATTCTGACGGTCGGCTCTCCCGTCAATTGCGCGACTTCGATGGCCGGCGCGGAGATTTCATTAGCCGCAGGCTGTCTGGTTTCCGGCGCGCGACGCGGGCGAGTCTGCTGCGAAGAATCCTGCGCGATGACCAGCGACGTTGCGACCAGCGCGAAGGTGAGCAGTAGGGCAAAGGAAAATTTCAAACAGGGATGAAAAGGATAAACAGGACACGAAAGATTCCGAATTGAAAGACGAGAATAGAAAATCGAGATTTGAGATTTGAGATTACAGATTTGTGCTCTGAAAACTGAAAACTGAAAACTGAAAACTGAAAACTGTTTATTCATCCTTCATCCTT
The DNA here is from genome assembly GCA_014379795.1 of Pyrinomonadaceae bacterium. Classification (GTDB taxonomy): domain Bacteria; phylum Acidobacteriota; class Blastocatellia; order Pyrinomonadales; family Pyrinomonadaceae; genus JACMLC01. Next base: position 866 of record JACMLC010000734.1, on the reverse strand, counting down.
CTGCCTTCATTCAACGCTTTTCATTTTACTATATTTTGACTCACGCGCCGCTCATAATCGCGTTGAAGATAAAAGGAAAAGTGCCCCACGTCTGGCCGCGATGCTGCGGGCGAAAGCCGAAGAGTATCACGCGTCCCTGTCCCATTTTAACTTCCGCGAGCGCGATGCGACCGGCGATGCGGCCTCCGCCGAGCAGCCATCCTGAGCGCAGCAAATTTATTCCGGCATAACGCGCGACGACACGCACCTTGTCTGCATCGGTCGCTTCAAACGCAGAGCTGTTGATGAAATACGCGTCCGTGTTTGCGTCCAGCCCGCGCGCGAGCGGGTCTTTAGTGTTGACGTTTAATTTTAAGATCGAGCCGGGACTGTAAAACTCCGTGCGCTTGACGCCTTCAAGGATGTTGCGTAGCGGAAGATTGAACTGCTTAATTGCCAGCTCTGATGAAGCGTCAAAACAGATGAGCGTGCCGCCTTCTTCGACAAATCGGCGCAAGTTCTCTACGCCCTGCGACGTGATGCCGCCGGTGAACTGTTCCGGGTAACTGCCCTGCGCGTTGCCTTCTACAATATCCTTCTGGCTCTGCGAGGGCAGCACGATGGCATCATAACGCGTGCGCAAATTTCCGCGCCGCACGTCTGCATCCATCAGCGACGCGTAAGGAACATTGAAATTATCAAACACCCAGCGCGTCCATCCCTCATCCATCGAACCCATCCAGCTTTTGTAAAGAGCAAGCCGCACGGGGCGTTTAATCGGATTCGGAATCGGCGAAATCCCCTCGCGCTGCGGAGCAAGCGCGAGAGCCTTGCGCACTTCCGCTGCATCACTGAGCAGCTTTAATTGCCTCGCTTGAGGAGTTTCT
>JACMLC010000733.1 GCA_014379795.1 Pyrinomonadaceae bacterium | reverse complement strand
GCGCGTTGTCGAAGCGATGCTGCCTTTTCTGTTGGAAAAGTACGGCAACCCTTCGAGCGTGCATCACTTCGGGCAGGAAGCGCGTGCGGCTGTGGATCGTGCGCGCCGCGAAGTGGCCGCGCTCATCGGCGCGCGTCCGAACGAGACGGTCTTTCTCTCAGGCGGGACAGAGGCCAACAACTTAGCCATACGCGGCATTGCGGAAGCCGCCGAAGCTAAGGGGCGTCATCTCATCACTTCACAGATAGAGCATTCGGCAGTGCGCGGCGTCTGCGAGGCGCTGGAGAAAAAAGGCTGGGAGGTAACACGCCTTCGCGTTTACGAAGACGGCATCGTGCGCGTCGCAGATGTGCGCAACGCGCTTCGCAGCGATACTGTGCTGGTCACATTGATGCTTGCCAATAACGAGATCGGCACGATCCAACCCGTCGCAGAAATCGGCGCGCTCATCCGCGAGAGACGCGCCGAAGGTCATCGCCATCTCTGGCTGCACACGGATGCGGTGCAGGCCGCAGGCCGCATTCCGGTCGAAGTGGAAAAGCTCGGCTGCGACCTGCTCTCGCTTTCGGCGCATAAGATCTATGCGCCGAAAGGCGTCGGCGCGCTCTACGTGCGGCGCGGCGTGCGGCTCGTCACCCAAAACGTCGGCGGCCATCAGGAGCGCGAGCGGCGCGCGGGCACGGAATCCGTCGCGGGTATCGTCGCCTTCGGCATGGCCGCAGAGCTTGCGCGCACAGAGCTGCTTGAGCGCGCAGAGCATGTTCGTCGCCTGCGCGACAAGTTTGAAGCAGGAGCCAAAGAACGTATCGGAGACATTATTTTCAACGGTCATCCAACAAATCGCCTGCCGCATTTATCAAACATCTCGTTTCGTTATATCGAAGGCGAAGGCTTGCTCATCAATCTGGACTTGCAGGGCGTAGCAGTCTCGACCGGCTCGGCCTGCTCTTCGGGCTCGCTTGAGCCGTCACCCGTGATTCGCGCCCTCGGTCGCAACGACGAGTTGGCGCGCGGCTCGATTCGTTTCAGTTTTGGCAAAGACAATACTGACGAGGACGTGGACTACGTGCTGGAGGTCCTGCCCCGCGCCGTCGAAAACCTGCGCCGCCTCTCGCCGCTTTATCAGAAAGCATTGGCAGAGCGTGCGTGCGAGACGCAGCCTGTTGGTTAAAAGGCCGGAATGTTTTGCTTCCGACGCGCTAGTCTCTTCAAATTCTAATTGCTAAACTGAGCTTGGCTTTGAGAGGTATTTAATATGTCAACAGAAATCATTACTCTTGAGATTGATTCTGAAGCGGCTCAAGCTTTCAAATCAGCCTCCACCGATGAGAGGCGGAAGCTTCAAGTCTTGTTAGGTATTTGGCTCAAAGAATATGCCAAAACTGAAACCGTTTCCCTGAAAGAAACCATGGACGAGATAAGCGAAAAAGCGCAAAGCAGAGGGCTAACGCCGGAAATTTTAGAATCAATTCAGGAATGTAATTGATGCCCATCATCTAATACTTGCAATTTTGCCTTGCCTTACTCTGAAATCTTTAAAGATCATCTAGCCAATCCGCGCCGTGCCGGTGAGTTGCCGGATGCCGATATTGTCATAGAGGAAATTAATCCCGTGTGCGGCGACCGGCTGCGGCTGTCTTTGAGGTGGCGCGGCGAGGTTATCGAAGAGGCGCGGTTTCTGGCTTACGGATGTGCGCCGACGATTGTGTGCGGGTCTGTGTTGACAGAGAGGCTGTCAGGCATGTCCAGAGCGCAGGCAGAGCGGCTCACGCGGCAGGACATTGTGAGCGCGATTGGAGGTTTGCCCGCGCGCAAACATCATGCGGCGGCTCTTGCAATCGAGACGTTGCGCGCCGCGCTTGAGGCTCGGGCGAAGGTGTAGAAACTTTGGGGTGAATGAGCTATGATGCGCTGCTCTCCCCTATCGCTTTATCCGAAATATTGGAAAGGAAATCTATCATGCTCCTGAAAAGCAAATTTAAGAATTATTTTGCGAGCCTGTTATTAATGGCGATGCTCATCGCGCAGGCTCTGCCCGTCGCGGCGCAGAGCCAGAACAGTTTGAAGCAGCCTGCGGCGCAAGGCTCTATGAAGAAGCTTGTTTATCCGCAGGCCAAAAAGATTAATCACGTAGACGAATATCACGGGATGAAAATCGCAGACCCTTATCGCTGGCTCGAAGACCCGGACGCGGCTGAATCCAGAGCTTGGATCGAAGCTCAAAACAGCATCACCTTCGGCTACCTTAACGAGATTCCAGAGCGCGCGCAGATTAAGGAGCGCATTACCAAACTCTGGAACTATGAAAAGTACGGCATGCCGTGGAAAGAGGGAGGGCGATATTTCTATTCAAAAAATGACGGCCTGCAAAATCAGAACGTCATCTACACCTTGACCTCTCTGGACGGCGAACCGAGAGTTTTGATTGACCCCAACAAACTTACTGCGGACGGCACGGTGGCCTTAGCGGGCATGGCCGTCAGCGAAGACGGCAAGATGATGGCTTACGGCCTTTCAGCTTCCGGCTCGGACTGGCAGGAATGGAAGGTCAAAAATATTGAGACGGGACAAGACCTCGCGGATACAATCAAGTACGTGAAATTTTCCGGCGCGCAGTGGACGCATGACAACAAGGGTTTCTTCTACAGCCGTTACGACGCGCCGAGCGAAGCCAAAAAGCTGCAAGATGCAAATTACTTTCAGAAGCTTTACTATCATCGCATCGGCGAGCCACAGGCCGAAGACACGCTCATCTACGAGCGCAAGGACGAGAAGGAATGGGGATTTTACGGAGGCGTTTCGGAAGACGGGCGTTACCTGATCGTCAGCGTTTGGAAGGGGTCGAATCCGCAGGTTCGCATCTACTACAAGGATTTAGAGAACAAAGACGCAGAGGTCGTCAAGCTCATTGATAATTTTGAGCAAGCCTATAACTTTATTGGCAATGACGGCCAGACCTTTCTCTTTCAGACAGACCTAGACGCTCCGCGCAGCCGCGTCATCGCGATTGACACGACGAAACCCGCCAAAGAAAACTGGCGCGAGATTATTCCGCAGTCCGCAGAGACGCTTGAAGGCGTCAGCTTTGTCAACAACATGCTGATTGCTTCTTACCTGAAGGACGCGCGGTCGCAGATTAAGATTTTCGGCCTCGATGGCAAGCATGTGCGCGATGTTGAATTGCCGGGTATCGGCAGCGTCGGCGGCTTTGGCGGCGAGCGCAAAGACAAAGAGACTTTTTATTCCTTCACAGGCTTTACCACGCCGCCGACTATTTATCGTTACGATTTGACGACCGGCAAGAGCACAGTCTTTCGCCAGCCGAAAGTGGCTTTCACTCCCGGCGACTTTGAGACCAAGCAGATTTTCTACGTCAGCAAGGACGGCACGCGCGTCCCCATGTTCATCACGCACAAGAAAGGCATGAAGCTGGACGGCAATAATCCGACACTGCTTTACGGCTACGGCGGATTCAACTCTTCCATGACGCCTTATTTTTCAATCAGCAATCTGGTCTGGATGGAGATGGGCGGCGTGTTCGCGATGCCGAACCTGCGCGGCGGCAACGAGTACGGCGAAGATTGGCACAAAGCCGGAATGAAGGAGAAGAAGCAGAACGTCTTTGACGACTTCATAGCCGCAGGCGAGTGGCTGATTGCCAATAAATATACTTCCAACAAAAAGCTTGCCATCAGCGGCGGCAGCAACGGCGGACTGCTTGTCGGCGCAGTCCTCAACCAGAGACCTGAATTG
>JACMLC010000732.1 GCA_014379795.1 Pyrinomonadaceae bacterium | reverse complement strand
CGGCGGCGTCGCGCCCGGTTGTTTCGGCTCGCCCGAAGCGGCAGGCGTCGCCGCCGGAGCTTTCGGCTTTGCCGGAACGATCTCAAGCAGCACGCGATTGTCCGTCACCAGCAGGCGCGAGACGGCATCCTTGATCTGCGCGGGCGTGACCTTCAGATAGCGGTCAAGCTCCGTGTTGAAAAAATTCGGGTCGCCGTCATAAAGCGCGTACTCTGAAATGCTTTGCGCGCGCGCTAGAGAAGACTGGCGGCTGCGCACGGCATCGTTGCGCAGCGTGTTATGCAGCTTGTTCATCTCCTCTTCCGTCGGCCCCTCTGTCGCCAACCGCTGAATCTCGCGCATCACGGTCTCGCGTATCTTTTGGGTGGTGTTGCCGGGTTTTGGAAGGGCAAAAATATAAAACGCAGAAGGGCCTCGGCGCTCGTCCGTCCCGCCCTGAATCTGCACCACGGACTCTTCGCCCTTGACCAGCTTTTGATAAAGCCTTGAGCTGTCGCCGTCATATAGCAAGGAACCGCCGAGCGCGAGCGCGTAATAATCCGGCGTGCGCCGCGCAGGGACTTTCCACGCCAGCAGAAAGGCCGGAGCGGGAGCAAAGCGATCCACAAAAACTTCTTCGCGCTTGGTGACATTAACCGGCTCTGTGACATCCGGCGGCGGCGGGGTCGGCTGGCTCGGAATCGTGCTGAAATATTTCTCGACCAGACTGCGCGCTTCCTTCGTCTCGAAATCACCGGCGATGGTCAGCACGGCGTTGTTCGGCGCATAGTAGATGCGGAAAAAATCCTGCACGTCTGCGAGGTTGGCCGCATTCAGGTCATCCATCGAGCCGATGGTCGAATGCGCGTTGGAGAAATTCTGAAACACCAGTTCCGTAAAGAGCAGGAATGCAGGGACGTAAGCTTGGTTGTCTATGCGCTGGCGTTTTTCCTCTTTCACGACTTCGCGCTGGTTGTCGAGATTCTCCTGCGTCACTTTCAAAGAACGCATCCGGTCGCTTTCGAGCCAGAGCGCGAGGGGGAGTTGATTCGACGGCAGCGTCACAAAATAATTCGTGCGCTCGGTCGAAGTCGTGCCATTCAAAGTGCCACCGGCATTTTGTATGGCCTTCATGTAATCGCCTTTGCCGACATTCTCAGAGCCTTGATACATCATGTGCTCAAAGAGGTGCGCGAATCCCGTGCGCCCTTTGCGCTCGTCGCGCGAGCCGACGTTGTAGTAAACGGCGACCGACACCACAGGCACAGAGGTGTCACGGTTCAGGATGATGCGCAGGCCGTTGGCAAGCTTGAACTCTTCGATGGCTGCGCGCGGAAGCTGGAATGTGTCTGGCACTTTTGACCTCGCTGAATTTTTACCGGCAGTATTCTTTTTGGGCGAGGACTTGCGATTCCCTTGCGCGAGCGCGGAAAAGGCAAGCATAAAAACGAGCATGGCGGCAGAAACCGCACGGCGCGATGAGACTCTCATTAAGATTCCCTCGAATGAAAAGTTAAGTCTAGAGTCAGGAGTCTAGAGTCAAGAGTCAAAGCAAAGAATATAAATTCCGAAGTGATTTAAATGACTCCCGACTCCCGACTCCTGACTCCCGACTCTTGACTCTAAACTTCAGGCTTGTCCACTCCGACCATGCCGCGCAGCTCTGCGCGAAGCCGCTCGATCTCCGAGAGCTTCTGCTGCACACGGTCAAAGAGCGCGGCCTGCGTCTTGATGCCTTCGTCTATCAGATAGGCTGCGGCTTCGGCGCGACTGCGGAAGACGCCCGCCTGAACCAGTTGCTCAAGCTTCTCTTGAGCTTCATGCGAAACTTTGACTGCGACCACGTAATCATCCTTTGCGGAAATGGCGCGCTCGATGGTGCGGCTGATGTCGCGACCGATGGCGCTCAACGATTCGGGAATGCGCGAGGCCATCTCGCGCACGGAAGAAGAGACGCGCGTTTTCTCCTCCTCCTCCGGCTCGTCGTCGTCACGTAACATCAGGTCGTCAATGACTTCCGGTTGCTCGGATTCACGCTGGGGGTTATCGTATGGGCTGCTCATTCTTTTAACTCCTGTCGTCCCGTCCTGCTTTTGATGGAGGCGGGCGGCTTGCTATCAGAGCGAACACTTAAAGCTCGCCGCCCTCTGGCAGTTTCCCGCCGGGGCGAGCCTATATTTAACGAGTGCCTTTGTAAAAACTTTAAAGGGAAACTGTAGAGCATTCTACGGACGCGCCGAAACAGTCGTCAAGCGAGCAAGAGACAAAGCGCTTTTCCAGCATCGGCGAGACAAAGCCCATTTAGCATCTTTCTCATCATCCGGCTTTCCGCTTTTTGCCGCACAGTTATTTACTGTATATTACGCTCGCGTTTCGGAGATTTGATTTTACCGGAAATGATTTTCAGAACTTCTGGCCTCGCCGTGCGTACAAAATCTTTCTCGCTTTTAAATATCAACCGGGAGCAAACTTATGTCTACCAGCAAACTTGAGCTTGTCGAGCGCGAGATACCGGGAGCGATGGTCATAGACGTGATTGGCGAGCTGACGGTCGGCAGCGGCAGCGAAAAACTGCTCGATATGACACGTCGCCTCGTCGCGGCAGGCAAGACCTTGCTGCTCGTCAACATGAGCCAGTGCCGTCGCGTGGACAGTAGCGGGATGGGCGAGTTGGTCACATGCCTTGTGACGGCGACGCGCCATGACGCTTTCTTGCGCCTGACAAATCTTCCGCCGCAGATTCGCGGCGTCATGAAACTGACCAACGTGCTCAAAGCCTTTGAAGTGTTTGAGACGGACGAAGAGGCCGCCAAGCAGCCGACAGCCGGATAAATCCGTCTTGAAACTCGCTCCTGAATTTTTTCAATCCAATATGAATCAACAAACAGGCACGGAAGCGTCTGAAGCTTCGGCTCTAGGAAAGGTTTCGCCGCAAGAGCGCGTGACGGCTCATCTGGCGCGAGCGCGCGAATTGGGGCGCGGCGGCGATGGAGATTTATCCGCCGCTACTTCCGAACTGGAAGCAGCCATGACGGCGGCGCGTGCCACGCCCTACAAGATAGAGTTCCAGACGCGCGTTGAGCTGGCGCTGGCTTTGGGCGAGCTGTATGTTTCGGCGGGCGAGATGGACAAAGCGCGCCGGATGCTCGACGAAGAGGCTGCGTTCACCGAAAAGATTTTTCAGATCATGCAGGCCACAGGGACTCCGGCGCAGAAGCGCGCCGCCGCCGGAGGCCGCGTGCAGGTCAGAGACCGCGCACGCCAGCTTGCGCTCATCGGCAGTCCCGCGCCTGAAATCGCGATCAAAGACTGGATTAACGGCGAGCCTGCGACGCTTGCGACCTTGCGCGGGCGCGTCGTGCTGCTTGAATTCTGGGCTACATGGTGCAAGCCCTGTCAGGAAATGTTTCCGAAGCTCAAACAGCTTGATGAGCAATATCGTGAGCAGGGCTTGGACGTGATCGCCCTCACGCGCCATTACTTTGCGCGCCGCGACACGGCTTCATCCGAAGCCGAAGAGCTGGAATTGATGCGCAGCATCATTCTCAAGCACGAGCTGGATTTTCGCGTCGGCGTCGCAGAGGACGAGCGCACGCAAGACCAGTATGGCGCGACCGGAATGCCGACTCTGGCCTTGATTGACCGCACAGGCGTTGTGCGCTACGCGCATTTCGGAGGGGGCGAGGACAGCAAATTCCAAGCTCTGCTGGCGCAATGTCTGGCTGAGCAGGCTTAAGAGAAGGCAAAAGTAAAAAGGTAAAAGGCAAAAGGGAGGACAGAGCAGAGGTCGAGCTTTTTCTTCACTTTTGCCTTTTTACTTTTACCTTTTGCCTTCTTCGTTCCTGTGGTTTGAAATCCATACGAAAAGTTCTTGCGCGTTTACCGGAACGCTGCTAGGATACGCCCGCTTTAACCTGTAAACGGCTATTTCATCATCCTCAAGCGGCGACAAGCCCTGGTCTGCTTCTTGAGCAAGGAAGGGCGCGCAAGACTTTGCGCCTGTTCTTCTCGCGTCTCGGCGGCAGGGAACTGTTTTAGGCAGTTCTCTCGAAATCGCTACTTCAAGGGTTCAGCAATCCTTTCAAGTTGCGTTGAAAGTCTCCTGAGACTCTTTCTGTGAAGCGATGCGCCTCTCTATGGCGACATCCCGGTGGCTGGAAGTTTGCGCCGACACCTTGATAATCCCGGAAACACTTTATTAACGTTTCCACTCTATGATGAAGGCGCTTTGAAAAACGCTTTGCTCGATGCTCGCAAAATCTTTTGTCGTGCCCGTCAAGCGTTCGTATGTTGAACAGAAAGAGCATCAACGCGAGAAGGAGCGGCAAGACGGTCTTTCGCACTCTCTGATTCAACAAGGCTGCTGGTAAGCTCCATTAACACAGCAGAATTTGATTAGGGATCAAGCCGGAACGCGCGAGCGACCGGCTGCCCGGCAAACTTAAAACAAAAGAGGAACAGAAAATCCTCTTAACAACCCCTACGAAGGAGAAAGAAAGCCATGGCTATTGTTAGCAAACCCGACGGACAAAATGTATCCTTGTACGACATTCCGGACGATCAGCTTGAGCAGTATAAACTCTCGCCGGAAAAGGCCGGAGAAATGTTCCCGAAAAAAGAGGACAGAACCAAGGACGACGCGACTGCGGTAGCGAAGGCCGGTTCGACGGGCGGCGACGTGCAAGCCTACAGCAACCAGGACATCTGTTATGCCTGGGAATGCGACGGCTACGGAAACTGCGTGTATGTTTGGTGGTACTGCTAATCACGCAAGCTTATCAAAGGTGGGAAAGCGGCTCGAAACAGCTTCTTTCCCACCTTTCGGTTTTACCGAAAGCAGATGTCAGATGCCGGATGCTAGATGTTAGTTTTTACTGACATCCGACATCCGGCATCTGACATCTGCTTTAACCTTCCTTCCTATCTTTAAAAGGAAAAACAAAATGTCTACTCCTCCGTCGCCGCCTCCGGGTATGACCGCCGG
>JACMLC010000081.1 GCA_014379795.1 Pyrinomonadaceae bacterium | reverse complement strand
GCTCGACGGCGCAGTCTCAAACGTCAGCTACACACTCAATGATTCTCAGGGCAATGACATTACGAAAGGAACTCTTCAAATCAACGCGCTCGGCGGCTTTGATACTTCTTTCAAGCTGCCGGGGACGATGAATCTGGGCTATGCACAGCTCGAATTGAAAGCCCATGGCAGCCTCACGGAAGGCAGCGATTTTAACCATAGCTTTCAAGTACAGGAATTTCGTCGCCCCGAATTTGAAGTCACGGCGCAGGCGAGCGAAGGCCCGCACTTTGTCGGAGGCAATGCCACAGCGACCGTCAGCGCGAGCTACTTCGCGGGCGGCGCGCTGCCCAACGCTGAAGTCAAATGGAGCGTCACTTCGAAGCCCGGGCAGTTCACACCGCCCAATCGTTCTGACTTTACTTTTGGCAAATGGATTCCGTGGTGGATCGCTTACAACGAGACGAATAACGAGAGCCGTACCGAAACTTTCGACGCGCGCACGGATGCCGCAGGCAAGCATCACCTGCGAATTGATTTTGATTCGGTCAACCCGCCGCGCCCGTCCAACGTGACGGCACAGGCGAGCGTCACAGATGTCAATCGCCAGCAATGGAGTGCCTCTGCAATGATGCTCGTCCATCCGGCAGACCTGTATGTCGGATTGCGCGCCCCGCGCACTTTCGTTCAGAAGGGCGAACCGCTCGTCGTCGAATCAATCGTCACAGACCTCGACGGCAAAGCGATTGCGAATCGTGAGATACGCATGCGCGCGGTCTTGCTCGATTGGGTTTACAAGAACAACGAGTGGAAACAGGAAGAGCTGAACCCGCAGGAATGCATCGTGCAATCCGCGCTTGACGTGGTCAAGTGTAGTTTTACCAGCGCCGAAGGCGGCGTGTATCGCATCACCGCCACGATTATGGATGACCGTGAGCGTTTGAACGAGAGCGAGCTGACCCTGTGGGTCGCGGGCGGCAAGCAACCGCCCAAGCGCGATGTCGAACAGGAAAAGGTCGAGCTGATTCCGGATCGCAAAGAATATAAACCCGGCGATGTGGCGGAAATTCTGGTACAGGCTCCATTTTACCCGGCGGAGGGCGTCCTGACTTTGCGCCGCAGCGGAATCGTCAAGACCGAAACATTCAGGATGGACTCGCCATCGCACACGCTCAAAATTCCGATTGAGGAAAGTTACCTGCCGAACATTTATGTGCAGGTTGACTTGAACGGAGCGGCTGCGCGCACGGATGACAAAGGCTTGGTTGATGAAAAGCTGCCGAAGCGACCGGCCTATGCGAGCGGAAGCTTGAACCTTTCGATTCCGCCGGTGACGCGCAAGCTGAGCGTGACAGCCACGCCGCGCGACAAGGCGCTTGAGCCGGGCGGCGAGACTGTTGTTAATGTCGAGGTCAAAGACGCTGCGAGCCGTCCGGTTGGAAACAGCGAAGTCGCCGTCATAGTGGTTGATGAATCGGTGCTGTCACTGACCGGATACAAATTAGATGACCCGCTCACGGTTTTTTATGCACAGCGCGGCACGGACACGACAGATCATCACTCGCGCGCAAATATCCTGCTCGGAAATCCTGCTACTTTGAGCATAGGAAATGCGGAAGCGATTGGCGAATTTCAGGTGATAACAAACTCCTACAGCGCAGAGTTTGGCCGTAACTCCGGCGCTGTAGATAATCTTGCCATGCTTTCAGCAGACTCTATGCCTGCTCCCAAGGCCATGCGAATGGCAGCGCGCAAGAAGGATGGAGACTCGCCTGAGAATGAGCCTCTCAACCTGCGTGAAAACTTTAATGCGCTCGCAATCTTCGCCGCTTCCGTGCCGACCGATGCGAACGGGCGCGCACAGGTAAAGGTAAAGCTGCCCGACAACTTGACGCGCTATCGCGTGATGGCCGTCTCGGTCGCGGACGGCAAACAGTTCGGCTCAGGCGAATCCGCGATTACCGCGCGTTTGCCTTTGATGGCAAGACCGTCCGCGCCGCGCTTTCTTAACTTCGGCGATAAGTTTGAATTGCCCGTCGTCTTGCAAAATCAAACCGACGCGCCCATGACAATTGACGTAGCCGTGCGCGCAACCAACGCGGAACTGACGGCGGGCGCAGGTCGCCGCGTCACAGTGCCTGCCAATGATCGCGTCGAAGTTCGCTTTCCCACTTCCGCGAACAAAGCCGGAACCGCGCGTTTTCAAATCGGTGCGGTCGCTGGGCGTTGGTCTGACGCGGCGGAGATTTCGCTGCCCGTCTGGACGCCCGCGACGACCGAAGCCTTTGCGACTTACGGCGAGATTGACAAGGGAGCCATCGCGCAACCGGTCAAAGCTCCGCCGGATGTCTTTCCGCAATTCGGCGGATTGGAAATCACGACTTCTTCTACACAGCTACAGGAATTGACGGACGCTGTGCTGTATCTGGCTGCTTATCCTTACGAATGCTCGGAACAGCTTTCTTCGCGCATTCTGGCAATCGCCGCGCTGCGCGATGTGCTGGCGGCTTTCAAGGCCAAGGGTTTGCCGCCGCCGGATGAATTGAAGGCGGCTGTGGCGCGTGACACCAAACGCCTACAGGGGATGCAGAACGAAGACGGCGGCTTTGGTTTCTGGCGACGCGGCGATGAATCGTGGCCTTACGTCAGCATACACGCCGCGCACGCACTTGCGAGAGCCAAAGACAAAGGCTTTGATGTGCCGGACGAGATGCTTGAGAAGGCTCAAAAATATCTGCGCGAGATTGAAAGCCACATCCCGCATTGGTACAGCATCGAATCCAGAAGAGCCATCATCGCCTACGCGCTCAACGTGCGTTATCGCATGAAGGACGCGGACGTGGCGCGTGCGCGCAAGCTCATCGTCGAAGCGGGGCTGGAAAATCTGTCGCTCGAAGCAATCGGATGGTTGTTGCCTGTGCTGTCCGGCGATGCCGGTTCACAGGCTGAAGTGATAGCCATTCGTCGCCATCTCAATAATCGCGCGACGGAAACGGCAGGCACGGCGCACTTCGTTACCTCTTACAGCGACGGCGCGCATGTCTTGCTGCATTCCGCGCGCCGCGCAGACGGTATCATCCTCGAAGCCCTTATCGGCGACCAGCCGCAGAGCGATTTGATTCCCAAGATCGTGCGCGGACTGCTCGCCAATCGAACGAAGGGGCGTTGGGAGAATACGCAGGAGAACGTCTTTATCCTGCTCGCGCTCGACCGCTATTTCAATACTTACGAGAAGACGACGCCGAACTTTATCGCGCGTGCGTGGCTCGGCGAACGCTTTGCCGGAGAGCACGAGTTTAAGGGGCGCACGACCGAGCGCGCACAGATCAATGTCCCGATGCGAGTCCTCATTGAAAAACCCGGCGCGCAGAATCTCGTCCTGAGCAAAGAGGGCGCGGGCAGGCTCTATTACCGCCTCGGCATGCAGTATGCGCCGACGAGCCTTAAATTAGCCGCAGCCGATTATGGTTTTTCCGTAGAGCGCATGTACGAGGCGATTGATAATCCTGATGATGTCCGCCGCGACGCGGACGGAACTTGGCGCATCAAGGCCGGAGCAAAGGTGCGTGTGCGCCTGACTATGATCGCGCCCTCGCGTCGCTATCATGTCGCGCTGGTTGACCCGCTGCCCGCAGGCTTGGAAGCGATGAATCCCGCGCTCGCGGTGACGGGCAACATCCCGCGCGACGGGAAGGACGACAGCACGCAGCGTATCTGGTGGTGGCGGCAATGGTTCGAGCATCAGAACTTGCGCGACGAGCGCGTAGAGGCTTTCACTTCCCTGCTCTGGGAAGGAGTTTATAACTACTCCTACGTCGCGCGTGCCACGACGCCCGGCGCGTTCGTCGTCCCGCCCGCGAAGGCCGAAGAGATGTATCACCCGGAAACCTTCGGGCGCGGTTCAAGTGATCGGGTTGTGATCGAGTAAGGCAAAAGTAAAAAGGTAAAAGGCAAAAGTG
>JACMLC010000080.1 GCA_014379795.1 Pyrinomonadaceae bacterium | reverse complement strand
TATTCCAATTCGAGATTAAGCAGCAGCTCGCCGATAAAAACCCACGAGCCATATTCGCGTGTAATCAAATTCGTGTGCTTGCCAATCCAACCTAAGCCGGCGCGCACAGCCCAAGCCTTATCCATCATCGGTTGAATATCAACACACACTTTGCCTTCGGCTTCAGGCCATTCTTCTTTAATCCATGCCAGCAGCGACTTCAGCTTTTCCCCGACCACGTCATGATAATCGTCGCCCCAGGCGTAGCGGGAAATCTTGCCTGCGCCCGAATCGTTCGGATGCTCATGCGGTGTGAAGTAATTGAGCGCGACGACGATGACCGAGCGCGCGTTGGGAAAAAATTCGCTCGGGTTTGTGCGCTGCGCCGGGTCGCGCGCCATCCAACGCATCTCGCCGTGATAGCCTCTGCGCAGCCATTCCTCAAGGCGCACGCGCTCCTCCGTCAATGCTTCCGCGCGCACGATGCCCGCCTTGTCAAAACCCACAGCCCGCGCACGCTCTTTAATCTTCTGCGAAAGCAGAGCCGGACTGCGTTTGTTGTTTAAGACCTCGCTCATCATCTAAACCATCCATGATAGAAGGTAAAAGTAAAAAGGCAAAAGGTAAAAGGAAGGCGGAAGCCAAATTTTATCAAATGCTTTGAGCCTTACTTTTACCTTTTACCTTTTTACTTTTGCCTTTCTTTCTTGCCAAACCAAACTCTGAACGTTAAGCTTTTTATCAGGTTCGGTGCGGCGTTCACAGATTCTCCCGAAATTTTTTGCTCTCTTGTGATAAGGCTTGTGCATCAAAGCTTTTAAGGCTCCGGTGCGAGCGTCTGAAGAAAGACCGTCGGCTCTGGAATCTGTCAACCGCGAGAAAAAATTCTTTTATGCCTGTGAGTGAACAGCGCGAGCAAAGTGCAGAGAGAGAGGCCATTGAACGCAAGGCCGGACGGCTGCTTTTTATAGGCTTGCCGGGAACAAAGCTCGATGCGCGCGCACGCGCCATTCTCAAAGAGGTGCAGCCGGGCGGCGTTGTGCTGTTCGGGCGCAATATCGAAACGCCCGAGCAGGTCGCGCGGCTCACAGCGCAGATACGCGATGCCGTCGCGCAGCCGGTCTTGATCGGCGTGGATCAGGAAGGCGGACTCGTGGATCGCTTTCGCGCCATCTGCGAGCCGATGCCGTCCGCCAAAGCCATACGCAATGCGGGGCATGCTACGCTCGCGGAAAAATTCGGCGCACTCACGGCACGCGTGCTGCATCTGTTGGGCTTTAATATCAACTTTGCTCCGGTGCTCGATCTATCGGGAGACAATGATGAAAACGGTTTAAGGGGCAGAACTTTTGGCGCGCATCCGGCGCATGTCTCTAGGCTCGCCGGAGCTTATCTTGACGGCTTGCAGCAAGGCGGCATCGTCGGCTGCGGCAAACATTTTCCGGGACTTGGGGGCTCAAGCGTTGACTCGCATCGCCGCCTGCCCGTCGTCAAGCATTCGTGGGAAGAAATTTTCGAGCGCGATTTAGTCCCGTTCATGGACTTGCTCTTTCATCGCCCGGGCGAGCGGCTGCATTCAGTGATGGTCAGCCACGCGGCATTCCCTGAAGTCTCCGAATTTTTGCAGGCATGGTTTCGCCGCACGGGACAGTTGCCGCCCTTGGGAAGCGTGCATCAGCTTCCGGCCACCATCAGCGGCAACGTCGTGATGCGCCTCCTGCGTCAGGCTTTGAAATTCGACGGCCTGGTGATTACGGATGATATGGAGATGGGCGCGGTGGTCGAGAATCTTTCGGTTGCAGAAGCCTCGCTGCGCGCGATTCAGGCAGGCTCGGACATGATACTCATCTGCGAGAAGGAAGCGAACTTTGTCGCCGCGCGAGACGCGATTGTCGAAGCAGTTGAAAAGGGTGAGCTGGAAGTCGAATCGCTTGACCGCGCCGGTGAGAGAATTGATCGCGTGCTAAAACTTGCTGGCGACTATGAGACTTTTGATAGTGAAGAATTCGAGACGGCCTCGCGCGACTTCTCGGAACTCAAGCGTGAGCTGCAAGCGGCTGAGAATGATGAAGAGTATGCTCCCGCCTACGGCACGCGCGAAGGTGACGAGCGGCGTTCATCGAATTTTTAGATTAAGCGGTGCGCGAGCGACGTATTAAATAATAACGTAAAAAGTAAGCAGCTTGATGAAACCGGCGGGCAGCCAGAGCGCCAGAGCGATAAGCCTGTCACGCTTGGCCTTTTGATAATCGGGATCAACGGTTTTCAGCGAACCGAACTTAAATTGCCAGAAAATCAGGTAGAGCGGGATTAAAAAGAAGAACGCGAAAACCCCGGCAGTGCCCGCCGTGAAAATAAAACTGATGAGTAATAATATCCACATCGCTCCTGCCATGTTCCTGATCCATTTGGCGTGATTACAGGCTTCATTAACTTTTTCCTGCACCTCAGCAGCCACTTCTGCCACTTGCCTATCCAGAGGCGCATCACAGAAGCGACATTTGTCAGAGTCGCTGTAAATCATCTGCCTGCAATTTGGGCACGGCAATATTCGATTTTGAGGTATCATAATTGAAGTGTCTCTCGTTTAACTTTTTCCATTAGTAGAAATAAAAAAGTTCGGCTTTCCAGCTATGGATTCAACTGTCTCCGCAAAGCTTCGTTCTCCCAATTCACCTCCCCGTAAGTGGTGTTGCCGAAAATCAGATTGCGCCGCCCGTACTTGACAGGCATCGTTTGCTTCTCGCCTGCGTCCGTCTCGACCTCCATCTCGTCCGGTTTGGTAAAGCGATAACGTCCCCAGATTTCCGTGACATTGCCCTCCGGCGTGGTCTGCCCGTAGTACATCGTTGACTTGTAATAAAAGCGTCCCGTCGGCATGAAATAATATTTCTGCGTGTCGCGGAACTGGTCGCCGTAGCCCTCTATCGCCACCGTCTGCGAAGACATCCAGACATAGCCTTGCAACTCTGTGAAGACGACCGGGTCATCATAGATTTTCTCCAAGTTCGGGTCTGAGGGAATCTCGCCCGCCGCGACATGCTCTGGCTGGCTTTTCATGCGCGCGATCTTCAGACGCTTGCACCACTCTATGTCCTCCGCATCGCCCGCAGTGCATTCGCTGATGGAATCCTCCGCAAAGTCTCCGCCGCTGTTGGAATTGCCGGACATCTTTTCGCCGAAGCTGCACAGCTTGCAGGCCGAGAGCAAGAGAATCAGGGCGATGATGGGAGTTAGCTTCATGAGCAGACCTCTTAACTTTCCGGTTGAAGGGATGAGCGCGGGCAAGGGTGCTTTTATGCTAAAGCGGAAGGCGAGTCAATATTTATTTTGAGTTTCAAGACCACACGCCCGGAATCGGCGTCTCACATTTTGGACAGTATCCTTCGCGTGTCACTTTCATCTGCCGGATGATGTAACCGTAACGCTCGATCAGGAGTTCAGCACACGCAGGGCAATAAGTGTTCTCCCAACGCCCGACGCGTCCCGGCAGATTGCCCGCGTAGATGTACCGCAAGCCAGCCTCGCGCCCGATCTCGCACGCGCGCACAAGCTGCTCTGCGGTCGTGTTCGCGTTCTCGGTCATGCGGTAGTCCTGATGAAACGCGGTCACATGCCAGGGGATGTCCGGCGAGACAGAAGCGATGAAATCCGCCGCACGCTTTAGCTCATCTTCCGAATCGTTAAAGCCGGGAATCACGAGCGTCACGATCTCTTCCCAGAACCCGCGCTCGTAAACCATCTTGACGGTCTCAAGAATATTGTCCACGACGCCTCCCAACTGGCGATAGTTGCGATCCGACATGGACTTTAAATCAATCTTGTAGCAATCCGTCCACGGGCGTATGTAATCCAAAACTTGCGGCGTCGCATTGCCGTTTGAGATAAATGCCGTTTTGAATCCGGCTGGCTTCGCCTTCTTAAAAACCTCTATCGCCCACTCAGCCGTAATCAGCGGCTCGTTATAACTCGTCCCGACTATCTGCGCGCCGTAAGCTTTAGCCATCGTGATGAGTCGGTCAGAACTTACCCTGTTGGGCATCACCCCTGCTGCATCATCGCGCAAAGCTTGAGATGTTAAAAAGTTCTGACAATATGAGCAGTGCAGGTCGCATCCGAGCATTCCAAAAGTGAGAGTGTCTGAGCCGGGCAGGGCGTGAAAGAAGGGCTTCTTGTCGGTCGGGTCGCACTGGAGCGCGGCGACGTAATTCATCGGCACGAGCAGGCGTCTCTGTTCGTTGTAGCGGACTTTGCAGATACCGCGCTTGCCTTCGTGTATCAGGCAGCGATGGCCGCAGGCATAACGGC
>JACMLC010000731.1 GCA_014379795.1 Pyrinomonadaceae bacterium | reverse complement strand
TCCGGCATAAGTCGAACCCGCGTCTTGAAACTATAGACAACGCGAGCGACATTTTGGTCCCTCCGGCAGGGCGTGACAACGTGGCCTGCTACAGTCTGTGAATGAGGCTTCCCCGCTACGGCTCAGGCCAAGCCGTGCGCCGTTTCAGTCACTATGAGATCAACCACGTCTTCGTACCGCTGATTCTGTTGATAAGCTTCGCGCTGGCGCTTGGCTCCGTTGCCGCGCGCGAGCGTTTCACGCACGAGCGCGGAAATCTCTTTCCATTCATCATGCTCTTCGAGCGTGGGACGCAGATGAGAGAGAAGCTTTTCAACCAGCTCGCTTGCGGGGACTGCGCGCCGGGCTTCAACGTCTATCAAGTCCGCATCGAGTCCATAACGCGCCGCGCGCCACTTGGCCGCGCGCAAGAGTTCGGGACGCGCATGAATGATCTGCTTCTCACTCATCGCTTCTTGATAACAGGCGCGTGCCAGTGCGCGTGCGAGTCCGGCGATCATCACGGCTTCATTAACCGTCAAACAGACATCCGTGACGCGAAATTCCAGCGTCTCGAACCGCGCGGAGGGGCGCACGTCCCAGTAAATCTTCGTCCCGTCTTCGATGCTTTCAGTAGCGACGAGCGTTTCCACCAGCGCATCGTATTCGGCGCGCGAGGCGAAGACGTGCGGCGTCCCGGCCATAGGCCAACGCCGCCAGATTTGCGTGCGAAAGCTGCTGTAGCCCGTATCCGCGCCGAGCCAGAAAGGAGAGTTAGCAGACAACGCCAGCATCACTGCGAGCCACGGGCGCGTGCGATTCATAACCTGTATGGCAGCCTCGCGGTCGCGGATGCCGACATGCACATGACAGCCGAAGATAAGCTGCTCGCGCGCAAGCTGCTGGTAATCCTGCTCGATGCCGACATAGCGCGTCTTGGGCGTCAACTGCTGGTCTTCCCAGTGCGAGAACGGATGCGTCCCTGCGGCAGCGATGCGAGCGCCGTCTCTTTCCGCCGCCGCGATAACTTCGCCGCGCAAGCGCACCAGTTCCGCGCGCACTTCCTCAAGCGTCTTGCAGATGGGCGTGCCGATTTCGATTTGTGACAGATAAAGCTCCGCCTGCACCTCATTACCGACAGCATCTCTCGCATCCCGCAGGATGCTCGCGCCCCGCGAACGCAACTCACGCGTTTCGGCATGAATGATTTGATATTCTTCTTCGACCCCGACAGTAAATTCTTCCATGCGACCCCCTTGTCAAAGGATGAAGGCGGAAGGATGAAGGATGAAGTAAAGACAGATAGCTTTTACTTCATCCTTCATCCTTCCACCTTCATCCTTTATTAAACTCTCTGTTCTTCCGGAATGAGAGATTTGTGTATGTGTATAGCTGCCATCGCGCCTTCGGCGGCGGCGACGACAGCGAGTTGCGAGCGCGGCGTCAAATCGCCCGCCGCATACACGCCGCGCACGCTCGTCTGCCGCTCTTCGTCAACCCAGACCAGACCGCATTCTTCATCCAGCTTGCACTTCAGCATCTTATGCAGATCGGACGCAGGCTCTACGCCCAGATTAAAAAAGAGCGCATCGCAATCAAGCATCTCGCCGTCATCAAAGCAGATGCGCCTGAGCTGATTCGTCTCTTTATCGCCTTCCAGACTGGCGATGCTCTGATGTGTAACAGTGATGTTGAAGCGTGAGAGTTTGGCCTGATGCTCTTCCGTCATGTCGCCCGCATCGCCGTTGGTAATCAACGTCAATTTATCCGCCCACGTCAGCAGGTAGAGCGCAAAGCCGACAGTTATCTTTCCGCGCCCGAGCACGGCAACGCGCTTGCCAATCACCTCAAAGCCGTCGCAATCAGGACAATGAAAGACTGAGACGCCATAAAAATCCCTGAAGCCCGGACAATCCGGCGTCAGGTCGCGCAACCCCGTCGCCAGCAACAAGCGTTTTGATTCAAACACCTGCTCGCCGTTCTCTACACTGCCCACAGTAACGCGAAAAAGCTCTTCATCAACCCGCTCAACTCCGGTCACGCAAGCCTCTACGATCAGGCCGCCATGCTGCGCCACCTCATCGCGCCCGCGCGCCAAAAGCTCTGACGGCATAATCCCATGATGCCCCAAGAAACCATGCACGCCATGCGAATAAATATTACGCGGGCTGTTATGATGAAACGTCAACACCCGCCGCCTGTACCGCGCCAGAAAAAGCCCCGCAGACAATCCCGCAGGCCCCGCCCCGACCACTATGCAATCG
>JACMLC010000730.1 GCA_014379795.1 Pyrinomonadaceae bacterium | reverse complement strand
GCAGTCGGGCAGGCAGTCCTCGCCATCGTCGGACAGCTGATGCAAAGCGCACAAAATAATGCTCCGGCAGCATCGCCCACAGCCACTGCTTCCACTTCGCCCGCGCGGTAAACTTTAAAGAGGAGACGCTCAAGAATGAAATATATCTTAACGCTGCTCGGCGGATTGATACTTGGCGCGGCGCTCGTCTATTTCTTTTTCGTCGGTGCGCCGCGCGCCAACCCCTTACCCGGCTCGCCCATCAAGCCGCCGGATCAGGGCGGCCCTCCGCCCGGCACTGCCATCGTCACTTTGGACGAGAGATTTTTCGACGCCGTGCTCGGCGCGATTTTTCGAGACATGAGCGCGCCTTCGTTCCCGCTCAAGCTGACAAGCATGAACGGGCAGACGGAAGAGGGACAGTCACCGTTTCGCTTCGCCGCGTTTCAGGGCGGATGCCAAGACAAAGTCACGCTCACGCCCGAAGGCAGCGGCATGAAGACAGGCGTGCGCTTTACGGGCGGCAAGGTTATGGCTCCGCTGGCTTTTAACGGGAGCTACAACGTCTTAGGCAGTTGCGTGCAATTTAAGGGCTGGGCGCAGGCGAACATGCAGCTTGCTTATGACCAGTCGAAGCAGATTGTCTACGGGCAGATTAATGTCGAAGGCGTCAATCTCGAAGGCACGCCGCCGGTGGTCAGCGGCATCATCACGCCGCTCGTGCAGGGCACGATTAACCAGAGAGTCAACCCGCTGGAAATCCTGCGCGCCGCGCAGCTCGCGCTCGCAGTCCCGGTGCAGGCCAGCAACGGCACACTCAACGCGCGGGTCATAGATGTCCGTGCAGAAGTCGCAGAAGGAATGCTGCGCCTGCATGTCACTTATGATTTTAAAGGCGGAGGGCAAGCTCAGCCGCAACAACCGCAGGGATAAAGGTCGCGGCACCAAATTGATTGAAGTTCTTTGAATTGCCTCCAGCTTTAGCTGGAGGATAAGCAGGCAGGAAGAGTTTGGCTTTAGCCAAAGGATTTGGCTAAAGCCAACAGTTATTTTTGCTCATCTTCTCCACTAGCTGAAGCTAGTGGCAATTCAAGAGCTTCTAACGATGCGTTTTCATGTGCGTCTGAAGCCGCGTCCGCATCCGCTGTTGCCACTTTCTGGCGGACACTTCTTCATCTGCAAATTGGACAAAAGCCTGTCTCAGAGTTTCGCCTCCGGCCAGCCGTGTTTTCCAGTACAGTAATGCTGTGATGACTGAAGTCAGCGAGGTAGCCATAATCGTGAGGGGTAGCGCGACGAGTTGTTGCAAGATACTGGTAATGTCCGCCGTGCCTTTGAGTTCTCCTTTACGAAACGCTGCGATGACCGCAAGGATTAAAAGTGAGCTGCCACTGCTCAGGACCAGCGGCACAAAAAATTGAGTTAAGATGATCGCAAACACGGTCCGTCGAGACCTTTTGTACAGGGCGCGTGAACGCTTCATCGCGGCGCGCCCGCGAAAATCTTCCATCATCAAAACCGAAGCGACTAAGGCAAAGTTGCACGCCAAATATACTCCCGGAATGAAGCATAAGGCCACACCCGCGAGAACCAGTAAGCTAATCAGAATGGTTGTCGTGAGAAAGGGTCGGAGCCGCTTTTTGATGGCGCTGAAAGCAGGACGCAGCAGAACAGGGCGCAATGGCACGGCCAGCATTTGCGTCACCAGCCAAGTCGTGACGCCCGCGATTATCGACGCGGAAACGAAATTTACGAGAAAAGTCAGGATGGTCACGCTCACGCGCAACACCCCGTCCCACGGCTGCGGAATCAGGTGCAGCATATTCAGTGTGGTAACCGTCACCTGTAACAGGGTGAAGACGATGACGGGCGCGAAAACCAATAGGGCAAGGCGTAGAAAGACTGGCAGGTGCTCGCTATACAACGTCAGCGCGCGGCGCAGGAGCGAGCCGGCTCCTTCGGAATGTGCGCGCAACGCACTGGAAAAGGCTGCCGCGTTCGGTGGCCGCTCGTCCGGGTTTTTCGAGAGCGCGGACATCACCAACGCTTGCACCTTCTTTGGCACATGCTTGACTTTGAGCGGCGGCGGCGGCTCGTCGCAGTGCATCTTCATCACCGCGTGCAAGTCTCCGCTAAACGGCGTCTGGCCTGAGAGCAGGCGATAGGCAATCACTCCCAAACTGTAAATATCCGTGCGCGCGTCCAGCCGCTCGCCGCGACATTGCTCCGGCGACATGTAAAGCGGCGTTCCCAAAATCGAGCCGACGCGGGTCAGAGAGCTGGCAGAGCCTGTTTGCATCACAATTTGTTTATCGGTCGTGCGCTGCTCCAGAATGCGCGTCCCCATCTCTTCCATGCTCTGTGCGGGAAGCATGCGCGTGCCTGCCTCTGACTCATCCGCCTCCGGCGTGAATGCTAGCGTTCCCGCTTCGGACAAGTCCGCGCCCGTCTGCGCGGCAGGCGGCTGAATCTGCGTGGCGGCTTCGGATAGCTCTGCGGCTGGCGGTGCGCTCTCCCCTCCGGTGATGAGCGTGGGCGATTCGCCGGATTCTGTGGGAGCCAGCGAATCAAAGATTGGCGTGCGCGGCGGCAGATATTCTTCCGCTGAGTTTGTCGAAGTAGGTTCGGCAATCTCATCCAGCTTGGCGATGCCAAAGTCCAGCACCTTGATGGTGTAGCCGCCGCGCCGGTTCGGCTCAAGCCAGATATTATCCGGCTTCAGATCGCGGTGGATGATGCCTTGCTGGTGCGCTTCGTCCACCGCCGAACAAGTCTGCTCAAGAATGTCTATCACCCAACTGAGCGGCAGGCTCGTTTCTTCTTCCAGAATTTCATCGAGCGTGCAGCCGTCCAGATACTCCATGACCAAATATGCGACCTGATCCGCGCCGACGCGCGCGAATCCGAAATCCGTCACGTCCACGACGTTCGGATGGCGCAGGCGTCCAGCCGCACGCGCCTCGCGCCTGAAGCGTTCGACAAACTCGTCGTGCTTCATAAATTGCGGCGCGATGACTTTCAGCGCGACCGGGCGCTCCGTGCCGAGATGCGTGGCAAAGTAGACCGCGCCCATCCCGCCCTCGCCGAGTTGCTTCTCGATGTGGTACTTGCCGTCCAGCACTTCGCCGATAAGATTTTTTAGAGCCATCTATGATTCCCTGCTCTTTTGTTGAGACCCCTGAGCGTGAGACTGTTCGATTTAAAATCGAAGCATACAATATGCTAAAAATACTTTCGAGTTGCTAATGATAGATGATTTGGTGAATCGCTTAAATTGCCACTAGCTTGAGCTAGTGGATCAAGTTTGCCCCTGAGCTTTCGGCTTTAGCCGAACCATTTAGCTAAAGCAAGCATTAAGAGTTTTAATTATCTTTTGGCTAAAGCCAAATTTCTTTTATGCACTGTCTCCACTAGCTAAAGCTAGTGGCAATGTATCAACTCGCAACTTGGGCTAAAAATACTGCCGGGCGTTCATATAAGAGTAACGCATCCGCGCCTTGATTCTACTTTTACGCGCCGCGCATGGTATAAGTTTTCCGTAAGCTTTACCAAACACTTTCAACCGGAGGCATTCTATTTTTAATGGTAACTAACAAGTCAGGTAGCAAGTCAAACAACGGGAAACCGGCGACGGCCAAGCGGATGAGCCAGTCTGAGGTCATCAATCATTTCGCCGAAAAATTCGAGATGAAACGCGCCGACGCCAAAGAATTTTTCAACGAGCTGGCCGCGCTCGCGGGCAAAGAGGTCAAACGCAATGGCGAATTCGTGATGCCGGGTTTCGGCAAGATTGTGCTCGCCAAGCGCAAGGCGCGCGACGGGCGCAACCCCGCCACCGGCGAGACAATCAAAATTCCCGCCAAGACCACACTCAAGTTCCGCATCGGCAAGGCGATGAAAGATTCCGTCGTCCCTGCCAAGAAATAAGTTAAAGCAAGGCATCAAAATAAAAGGCAGTCGCATGATTTCTTAATTATGCGACTGCCCTTTTGATTTACCGGCAACGTTTGGCAAAGCCTGTTCCACACACAGCCTTTAATTCTTCTCTAATTCTTTTCTCAAACTATCGAGCAGCAAAACCGGCTCGGAAGATTCATCCGCGAGCGCGTCTGAAAGTCCCTTGCGCCACGCCACGACCTCTACGCGCAGGCCATAGCCTTTGACGAACTTGACGGTTTCCAGATAATCGCTGTCTCCCGCCACCAGAATCGCCGTCTCGTATGCCTGATTCATCGCCAGCATCAGCATCCGCGTCGCCAGTCCCACGTCAACGCCTTTTTCCGCCGGAACCGTGTGCCTGTGATCGCAGCTCGCGCAGGTGATGGTCTTCAGGCCGAGCGGGTAGAGCGAGACTTCCCAGCGCAACTGCTCTTTCAGAAATTGATAAAAGCTCGTCTCGCTCTGTAGCGGCGGGTCATGCTCCGAAGCAAAAATATGAGTTTGCCAGATTTCGCCTTCACGCTCCAGATAGCTTATAAATTTTTCCCAATCAATTCGCCATCCGGCGCCTTGTTGCCCGTGAAAAATGTTTGCGTTGTCTATAAAGCAAATGGTTTTGCCGCGCGCTGCCATCGTGAGCTGCCCTGTCTGAAGATAAAATTTAATTCCGGTGGAGCGGCGAGAGAATAACACGTTCCGGCGGCGGACAGATAGACGGGGGACTCTTGTCAGAACCGCCTGCGGTAGCGGGCGGGTTCT
>JACMLC010000729.1 GCA_014379795.1 Pyrinomonadaceae bacterium | reverse complement strand
TACTTCGTCTTCGTCAAATTGTTGATGATAAGAAGTTGCGCGCAAGGCTTCGGCGGCCAACTTTGGGAAGGAGCGTAGGCGATAGCCGCGCTCAGCCCAGCGGTGGTCAAGCTCTTTTCCCATCCGCGCCAACACCGCAAGGCTCCGGGGAAGGTCTGTGCCGGGGCGCACTCTGCCCAATATCGTCATGGAATGCTCCTGCGCTCAAAGCGCATTAGGAACTCTGCCCGGACTGCCTCAGAAATTGCGCTTGGCGGGTCATCTCTTGCTGGATGATGTAACAGTACAGGGCGAGAGATTAGATTAGGAAAAACTTTGATGTCAAGATGATTTAAATTTATTTCCATCCGCGCGCGGGCGATATTTTATTTGACAGCCGCGCGTGCAGACGTAGAATGTCTGGCGTACCGTCCGGGCCGGACTTGTCGGCCTGAGATCACAAGCCATGAGCACGCCCCCGAACACAGCCGATACGAACGACGCGGTTGACCTTGCCGCGCTCGGCAAGACGTGGACGCAGCCGCAAACTGCGGATACCTCGCCGGAGGTCTCGGACGTGATCGCAGCGATGCCTTGGTGGGCGTCACGCGGCCTGCTCTATCTCATCGTCAGCTTTGTCATCGTCGCCCTTTTGTGGGCCAGCCTCTCGATGGTTGATGTCGTTGTCGAATCGCGCGGCGCGCTGGTGCCCGAAGGCTATGTCAAGCCGGTGCAGGCGGCAGGCGGCGGCGTCGTGCAGACTGTATTTGTGAAGGAGGGCGCGACGGTTGAGCGCGGGCAGGCGCTGGTGCAGTTGGATGCGGCGGAGATGCGAACACGCCTCGTCAAGCTGCGCGAAGAGTTGGCGACCAGCCGCGCGCAGTTGCGGCAGTTGATGGTCAATCGCCCTGTGGCGGAGACGCTCGAACAACAGAATCGCATCGGGCGCCTGCAAAGCGAGATTGCCGGCGCCGAACTCTCGCTGCAACAGACGACGCTCACGGCTCCGGTCAGCGGCGTCATCACGACGCTCGATGTGCGCGGCAGCGGCGCGGTCTTGCAAGCCGGACAAACCATCGCCACCATCGCCCCGTCCGGGGCGCGTCTAGTGGTCGAGACGCAAGTGCCGAACAAGGATATCGCTTTCATTGAAGCGGGCTTGCCCGTCAAACTCAAGT
Source organism: Pyrinomonadaceae bacterium (assembly GCA_014379795.1). Lineage (GTDB taxonomy): Bacteria > Acidobacteriota > Blastocatellia > Pyrinomonadales > Pyrinomonadaceae > JACMLC01. The sequence continues at coordinate 4,655 of JACMLC010000729.1, read as the reverse complement.
TCGATGCTTTCCCTTTTCAGGAGTATGGCGTCATAGATGGCACGGTCATCGCCGTCTCACCCGACGCCCAAACGGATAAAGAGTCCGGGTCGTTTTACAAGGTGACCATCGCGCCACAGCAAACAGATGTCGTCGCGAAGGGCAAGAAGCTGCCGCTCCGCTCCGGTCTTGTCGTCAGCGCCGACATCGTGACCGAACGAAAGAGTATCCTGAGCTTGATCATTGATCCATTCCGCAAACTAAAGGGCGAGGGCGGTCAATAAGCGCCGAGGCGAGCCTCAGGCCGGAACCCGCGTGCGCTCTGGACGCGACTAACGATGAGAGCCACATGACCAGCTACAGCGAAACGGTCGCGCTTGAAATCAATGGCGAATCAATCAGCTTGTCCGATGCGCTGAGGTTTGCCAAGTGGATCGGTAATTTACAGTTTATTCAAGCTGCCGTTGAGACGACGCTCATCCGGCAGGCCGCCACAGAGCGCGGGATAGAAGTTTCATCCGACGAGTTACAACAGGCGGCAGATGATTTTCGCGTCTCCCGCGACCTGCATGACGCAGAGGCGACCGAAGCTTGGCTGGCAAGCAAGCATTTCTCATATGCAGACTGGGAATTGTTGCTTGAAACGCAGGTCATCACGCATAAGCTGCGCGAGGCGCTGACCGCCGGGCGCGTCGAGCAACACTTTGCCGAGCAACGTCTCTCCTTCGATGCCGCCACGCTCTCGCGCATAGTGTTGAAAGATGAAGATGTCGCCAGAGAATTGCGCGCGCAGATCATCGAAGAGGGCGCGGACTTTCACGTGCTGGCGCGGCAGTATTCCATTGACGACGCTACTAAACTCGCGGGAGGCTACAGTGGCCTCATCCGGCGGACGTTGATGGAGGCGGCGGTTGAATCTGCGGTCTTTGGCGCGCAAGCGGGAAAGATCGTCGGCCCCCTCAAGACAGACGAGGGCTGGCAGCTTATCAAAATCGAGTCGCTCAGTCCGGCCACGCTTGACGACCAGATGCGTGAGACCATCAAGTCGCTTCTCTTCGACGAATGGTTGAGCGAGCGACGCCGCAAAGCGCGCATCAGTATTCCATTGTTGGAAGCGGCAGCAGAGTAAAAGTAACGCCCGTGAATATCGCATGAATCGAGCAGACAAAATCTTCTTTGGCGTGTTATTCCTTTCCGGCGGTCTGCTCGCCGGTTGCAGCCGCACGCTGGCGCCTGACGGTCGCGCTTCAACCAACTCAACAGCGAACGCCCGCCCCATCGTGGTACATGTCTACGATGCTCAACCGTCTCCGGCCAGCGCGGGCGGCGAGCTGCTGATTCCTGCCGCTCTCTCGGTGGCGGATACTGCCATCGTGCTCGCCGAGCGCGAAGGCCGCCTCATCACTTTGCGTGTTCAGGAAGGCGCGCGCGTCACGAAAGGCGAGGCGCTTGCACAATTCAATAATGACGATCAGGCGAGCCAGCTCCGGCAGGCAGAGATTGAAGTCACACGTTTGAAAGTAGAGGAGCAGCAATACGAGGCGCTGGTCAAACTCAACAAGAGCGAATTGGACAGAGAGTTGTTGCTGAACAAAGACGGCGTTTCGAGCCGGAGTGATGTCGAGCGCGCCCAGTACAAGCTGGATCAATCAACGCACGAATATGAAAAAACGCGGCTCGCGACCGAGAGCGCGCGGGCGCGCGTCGCAGCCGTCAAACTCGAAGTCGAAAAGAGCGTCGTTCGCGCGCCCATCACAGGCATCATCACGCGCCGCCATGTCGCGCTCGGCACAAACGTCGCCCGCAACGATAAACTCTTCGAGGTCTCCAAGCTCGCCCCGCTCGAAATCAAATTCCAGCTTCCCCAGACCGAAAAAGAGAAAATCAGCATCGGCCAGATTATCAATCTCTCTGCCGCCAACAGCGACCGCATGATTGCCACCGCGCGCATTCGCCGGATTGACCCCGTCGCAGACGCCACGAGTAACACGCTCGGCTATCTGGCGGACATCACCGGCGGCTCAGGCCTGATGCCGGGGCTGGCGGTCAACGTGCATCTGCCGTTCCCGGCCAATAGCCTTGCTTTCTGGATTCCCCGCGCCGCTTTCCCGCCCCAACAGGATTTGCGGAACGGTGCGTCCAGCACGCTCTTAGTGGTAGACGGAGCGCGGGTCTCTAATCGCACGGTCTTGATCGGCGCGGTCGAAGGCGATCAAGTGGAAATCAACTCCGGCCTCACCAGCGGCGAACGCGTGATTCTCCTGCCGCCCGCCGAGCTGAAAAGTGGAGACGTGGTTGAAATTAGTCCCGGCTAACGGCGAAAACCCATCAAGGCTGAACGCGCAACGCCGCGTGCAAATTCGCTGACAAAGATTTCCGCATGGCTTAGCTTCGCTCTCAGCATAAACTCCTGCTCGTTGGGCCTTAAAAGTTTTGACCTGATTTATCGCGCCGCGTGATCCGAAGTGGAAACAGATTCCGCGTTATTAAGTGAGCAGAGATACTGCCGGAACTAATTTTCAGGAGCACATCATGTCTACACAAGCCAAGCTACAGGAAACAGGCACAGTCCCGCCGCAAATCGCTTACACGCAATTGCTGGCGGGCTACTGGATTTCGCAAGGTCTCTACGTCGCGGCAAAACTGCGCGTGGCAGAGCATTTACGGGACGGCGCGCGAAATAGCGAAGAGCTGGCGGCGGCCTGCGACGCGCATGCGCCATCGCTCTACAGGCTGCTGCGCATGCTTGCGAGCTGCGGCGTGTTCGCAGAGGACTCCGAAGGCCGCTTTAGCCTGACGCCGCTCGCGGAGATGTTGCTGGAGGGCGCGGGCGCTATGCATGCCATGACTTTACATCTGGGTGAAAGCCCGACGTGGCAGGCTTGGGGAACTCTGCTCGACAGCGTGCGGACCGGCGAGACGGCCTTTAAGCTGGCGCACGGCAAAGAGGTGTTTCCTTATTATGCGGAGCATCCTGAATCGAACCAGCCTTTTAATCAGGCGATGACCGATTATTCCGGCGCGGTCATCGCGGCGGTCATGAGCGCGTATGACTTTTCCGCTTTCGGAAAAATCGTTGACGTGGGCGGCTGTCACGGCAGCCTGCTCACGGCTATCCTCAAAGCCAACCCGCAGGCGCGCGGCGCTCTCTTTGACCTCGCTCCGACGGTCGAAGGCGCACGCGCTCGTCTCGAAGCCGAAGCGTTGCTGGAACGCTGCGAGCTGGTCGGCGGAGACTTTTTCGAATCAATTCCCGATGGCGGCGATGCTTATATTATGAAGCACATCATTCATGACTGGGACGAAGACCGCGCACTCGCCATCCTCAAAAACACGCATCGCGCGATGAAGGATGACGGGCGGCTGCTGATCATCGAGACGGTCATCCCGGAAGGCAGCGAGCCTACTTTCAGCAAGCTCAGCGACGTGCACATGATGGTTATGACGGGCGGGCGCGAGCGCACAGAAACAGAGTACAGAGAGCTATTCCGCAAAGCAGGCTTTGAGCTGACAAGAGTCGTCCCGACCGAATCAATGGTCAGCGTCGTCGAAGGCGTCAAGGCATAGCGCGAGCGGCATTGGTGTTCACACGAGTACACACATCAATCGCCGCCCTGTCAACTTTTGTAGACAGCTCGGAAAAGCAAACGCCGAAAATTTGCAGTAAACGAGCGAATCATCGCGCGGCATGAGCTTTGCTGAGAGAATAGTCAGCTCCTCAAAGGTATGGAAAGCGATTCAAACCCACCGGCGAATCGCATTAGCTAAAGCGGGCAAAGAACCCCTCTCTTTGCCCGCTCTTTTTTGTTTAAAATCAATTCCTCACAGAGGGGAAATTCAAAACTCATAGCTTGTCGTAATTCTATTGAGGGTGCATCCAGCTATCACTACAAAATCTCAAATCTCAAAATCTCAAATTTGAGATCAGTAAAATTTCTCTCTCTTTTAAATCTTGCGCGCGTGATCCGGTTTCTAAAAATTTTGCGCGTTAGTGTGTAGAGCAAAAGTAATTTTAATTTGCCGGACAGGTTTTATAAATTTTAAGGAGAGCGCATCATGACTTCATACTTCAACTCGACCAGCCGGGCGAACAAACAACGCAAGGCGGTCATGCCGGGATTCTTCAATCTTTTCTCACGAGCTATGGCCGTCGCGCTCGTGCTGGCAACAGCGACTACCGCAGCCTTCGCTGTAGGCAATCTTGACAGAACGTTCGGGACGAACGGCAAGGCCGTGACTCCCATCGGCCCGGGTGCCGATAGAGGCTATGCGATGGCTTTGCAGCCGGACGGAAAAATCGTCGTCGCCGGAGCCAGCACCGACGCCAACGGAAGCTTTGACACTGCGCTGACGCGTTACAACACGGACGGCACGCTCGACCAGACTTTCGGCACGGGCGGCAAGGTCATCGTCAATCTAAGCTCTGCGGGCGAGGTAGCCAATGCCGTCGCCTTGCAATCGGACGGCAAGATTCTGGTCGCGGGTTACGCCACCGTCGCGGGCGACTCGAACTTTATCGTCACGCGTTTTAACTCGAACGGTTCTGTTGACACTTCGTTTGGCACGAATGGTTCGGCCAACACGCCGGTCGGCGCGGCGGGCGTCAGCGACACGGCCAACGCCATAGAGATACAGACTATCAACAGCGAAGAAAGAATCGTCGTCGTCGGCTCAAC
>JACMLC010000728.1 GCA_014379795.1 Pyrinomonadaceae bacterium | reverse complement strand
CCGGCGATTGAATGCGTGATGCCCCTGTGATGATGCAGGTAAGCCCAACGTCCTGCGACCAGAGCAACGATGTCCGCATCGGGCGCGTTGGCTGCGATCACGCACAGCGCGGTCGCACCCGGCGACAGACGCTCAAGTCCTGCCTTCGCCGCAGCCAGACCGACGAGCGAGTGCGTAAGATTGTCCATCGAAAAAGTCTAGAGTCAGGAGTCCAGAGTCAGGAGTCAGGAGTCCAGGTCTTGGTTCTCGAATCCGTCTTTGACTCCAGACTCTAGACTCCGAACTCCTGACTCTTAAACTGTTACATAGGAAAGTCTGTCGGCGGCGGTTCCGGGGGGAGTTGCGCGTAACGCGCAGCGTCGAGTTTTTCAAGTTTTGTGGCAGCTTCACGCGCGGCGGATGATTGGTCTGCGGGCTTGCCTTCGGCATCTTTGGCTTTGCGCGCGGCTTCTACGATTTTGAAAAGAACGTCTGCGGCCTCTTTCTTCTTGCCTTGCTTTTCATAAACCGAGGCAAGGCGCAGGTTGGCCGTGTCGGCAGGCAGGACAGGGCTGTTCTTAGCTGCCAGCTCGATGTAGAGCGCAGCCGCTGCTTCATGTTGCCCGTCCTCTTCTTTGGCCTCTGCGAGCGCGAACTTCGCCATCGTCGAGACCTCTTCATCGCCGCTCTTGGACAGGGCTTCAAGCTCGCTGATGCCTTCGCTGCGATTCAGCGAGAGCTTGTTGGTGGCGATAAAATATTTTGCTTTCTCACGATACGGGTCGCCGTACTTGGCTGCGACTGCCTGAAATTCTTTGACGGCGCGCTCGGCGCGTTCTTTTTCCGTCATAAAGCTCAAGCCGGTTGCGCCGGGAGAGGGCGAGGGCGTAACGGGCGCGGAAGTGACTTCGATGGCGCGGCCAAGCGCGCGATAGGCTTCCTGTCTCTTGCGGTTGCTGTACCAGCTCCATAATCCGACGATGAGGCCGATGGCGACGAGCGCCGCAATGCCGTAGAGAATAGCCTTCCCCTTGCCTTCGAGCTTATTGCCAACGCGATCCATCAGGCTCATCGCCTTATCACGAAAGACATCGTGTTGCAGCTCGCGCGCGCGTTTCTTATTGTATCTTGCCACTCTGTTTTCCTCTTGCAAGAATGCACTGTCTGGCGCATTCTTAAAACTGTATGATGAGCGAAAAAGCCACTCTAACGGTCGCCGCGAGAGCTTGTCAAGCAAGCCCGTGTCAGCCTTGTTTGCCCGCAGAGATTTGCAAACGCAATGGCACATTTTCTTCATCTAAACAGCGGAAGCTTGAGAGATAGAACTTTAAATTTGGAGAGAAAAGCCGGAGCGGGCTGCCTTCTCACGCTTTCGGATTTTAAACGGATGGATTTTTCGGGAACAAACGGTAAACGGGCGGTGTCTATAGGTGCGGCTGGCCGGTAAGTGTCGGCAGTCGCCTGACAAGCTTTTCGCCGTTGGGGGAATCGAGTGAGCTTCGGAGAGCCAATCGCCCTCCGTGGGCAGGTCGAAATGGATCAGGCTGCTGCGGCAACCTCCGGCGACGCGCGGGCTAATATCGAAGCGCAGTTCATTGAAAGATTAAAAGCGGGCGAAGCGACGGCCTTTGACCGTCTGGTGGAGGAGCGTTCGGGCGAGGTTTATGCCCTGCTCTATCGCCTGACGGAAGATGCGGAAGAAGCGCGCGACCTGACACAGGAAACATTTTTGCGCGCCTTCCAGCACATCAACCGTTTTCGCGGCGATGCGGATTTGAAAACGTGGATTTACCGCATCGCTATCAATCAGGCGCGCAATCGCTGGCGCTGGTGGCGCAGGCGTCGCCGAGACGCGACCGTTTCGCTCGACTCGGTGGACGACCAGCACGCGGAGCCGTTGGGCGCGCGACTGAGAGACTGTAAGGGCTTAGACCCCGAACAGGAGACGCTGGCGCGCGAACGCGAACAGGCAATAATGACTGCCCTGCGCTCGCTCAGCCGCTCTTATCGCGAGACCGTCATCCTGCGTGACATTGAAGGATTGAGCTACGAAGAGATTGCCGCCGCGCTGGAAATCAGCATCGGCACAGTCAAGTCAAGATTAGCGCGCGGGCGCGACGAGCTGCGACGCAAGCTCGGAAGCTCTTTGGCATAATAAAATTTGCGATTTTAGATTTGCGATTTGCGATTTGAAGACAAAATCTAAAATCGCAAATCTAAAATCGCAAATTTGCTTGGCGAATGGTTGCCCCGCCCCGGCTTCACAAAACTCGGTGCCAAATGGGTCAAAGTGACGAAGGCGGCTCGAAAGGCGAGGCAGCAACCGGTACGGCTATTATTTGAGAGTGAAGTTGAAAACGGCCAGCAACAACCGTTAGAAATGAATGCTCTTCATAAAGATGGCTTACGGTAAAGCTTCTGCCCCAAAGCTGAACAGTTGCTTCCTTTCTTAACCAAAAGGGAGCAGCCGGGGTCGGTCAACCATTCGCCAAAAATTAGATATTAGATGTTAGATGTCAGATGCTGGAAAGAACTGAACTAACATCTGGCATCTAGCATCTGACATCTGCCTTATGATGACATGTGAGGAAACACAGCAAGCGTTTTCGCTTTATGTTGACGACAGGCTGGCGCTGCCCGCACGCGCCGCCTTTGATCAGCACTTGCAGCAGTGCCCCGTCTGCCGCGCGCGTCTCTCAGAGACGCAGGCGGTGGTGCGCGAGTTGGCGAGCATGCCGCGCCCCGTCCCGCCATCCGATCTGGCCTTTTCCATCACCAGCGCGATCCGCATCGAAGCCGCCGCGAGCCAGCGACAGCCCGCGCTTTCTTTGTCCGAGAAACTAACGCAGTGGATTCAGCCGCGCCTGATGCCTTACACGGTCGGAACCTTCGCTTCAATCATCTTTTTTATGGTGATGTTTGCAGGGCTGCGGTCATCGCTGATGGCTTTCCATAATTGGGACACGATTGTGCGGCAGGAGCAGGACGCAAACTTTTTTGACATTACGCAACCCATCTCGCCCGAAAGCTATGCGGCGCGTCGCGCTCCCTTTGCGATTGACTCGCCGAGCCTGAATCCGCAAGGCGCGCTGGCCGCTTTCACAAGGTCTGCGCTCTACAGTCAGGAAGACGATGATGACATGGTGGTGGTGACGGACGTATTCAGCAACGGCAGCGCGTCCCTTTCAAGCGTCATGCAAGCCCCACGCGACCCGCGCATGCTCGATCAATTTCAAGATGCGCTCCGCAAGAATCCGGCTTTCGTTCCAGCTTCCTACGACCGCCGCCCGCAGACCATGCGCGTCGTCTTCGTCATCCACAAGGTAGACGTGCGCGAGCGCAAGTTCTAAAGAAGTAAAAAGGTAAAAGGTAAAAGGTAAAAGTGAAGAGGAGCAGAAAGTTCTGTTTCTTCCTTTTACCTTTTTACTTTTACCTTTCTTGACCATCCTCTTGACGCCTTGCGCGCACCATGTTAGCTTTCCTGCTCCGCT
>JACMLC010000008.1 GCA_014379795.1 Pyrinomonadaceae bacterium | reverse complement strand
GGCCCTAACCCTCCGACCGGGATGACGCAGGAGACGGTCGCGGCTAATTGCCGTCGCGAGTTTGATCTGGGAGGCACGGGGCGTCTCATCTTCAGGACAGGTAACACCATCAACGAAACCACCTCGACTTTTGTCGGGCAAGACCCGGTTTTAGCGAGCGGCGCATCGCCTGCTCGCTTCAATGTCTTTCTGGATTCGGATGAAGGGGGCAATCCGGCCTTGCGCCTCGGCACTAAGAGAGGCGTCGCGCGGCCAACCGGGACTCCGCTGCATTCAGAGCTTGATTTCTACTATGACATCACCCGAAGCATTAGCGGAGGCAGCGCCGGTTTTCTAACCTTTACCGGCAACCAGACGGATCCCAACACAGGGCTACCCGCCTACGTCGGTTATGAGTTCAATAAGGGCAACATCACCTTTGGCACGGCTAATACCATCACGCTGGGAACAACGACCTTCGCCAATCTTGGGACGCCTGCCAACGGCACGATGTTCTATTGCTCGGACTGCACTCAGACGACAACCTGTGGGGGAAGCGGAGGCGGAGCCATCGCCAAGCGCATTGCGGGCGGCTGGCAATGCAACTGACTTGAAGATTTCTCAAAGCTGAAAAATTAATGTCACGCGGGCGGCAGGAAAGATGCGATGACATCTTTCCCTTCGTCCGCTATTTCAGAGAGGCTGCCGGATGCGAGTTTACGCACGGCAGCCTCTCTGCATGTGCGATGTTGGCAGCCTTGAGTGATGATAGTATGAAGCCATGAGAATCCAGCCCGCACGACGTTTGCGCGGACGCCTGCGACTGCCCGGCGACAAATCCATCTCGCACCGCGCAGCCATCATCGCGGCCCTTGCAAACGGGCGCACGCACATTGAAAATTTTTCGACGAGTGAAGACTGCGCTGCGACCCTCTCATGCCTCGCACAGTTGGGAGTGAGCATCGAGCGCGACGGCGCGAGCCTGTTGATAGAAGGCGTGGGGCTTAAAGGTTTACGCGCGCCGTCCGCGCCGCTCGACTGCGGCAACAGCGGCACGACGATGCGCCTGCTGGCTGGCGTGCTGGCGGCACAAGGTTTCGCCGCCGTGCTGACGGGCGACGAATCCCTGCGCTCGCGCCCGATGCGCAGAATCATCGAGCCGCTCGAACTGATGGGAGCGCGCATCTCATCCGAAGGCGGGCGCGCCCCGCTCAAACTCAAAGGCACGCGGCCTCTCAAAGCCCTCTCGTATCGCATGAAGGTCGCCAGCGCACAGGTCAAATCCTGCATCCTGCTGGCAGGAGTCAATGCCGCAGGCCGAACGGAAGTAATAGAAGAAGCTGTCTCGACGCGAGATCACACGGAAAGGCTGCTGCGCTGGTTCGGCGTTCCAGTCGAAACGAAAATCGAAGCGGGCGCAAATTCGCAGGCAGTATTCATCGAAAATGTCTCGCGGCTTCGCGCACGCGATTTGAAAATTCCCGGAGACATCTCGTCTGCCGCTTTCTTGATGGTGGCGGCGGCGGCGTTGCGCGGCTCGGATTTGGAAATCAATTCGCTTGGCCTCAACCCGACGCGAACGGAGATTATCAAGACGCTGCAAGAGCTTGGCGCAGATGTGCGTGTGAGAGAAGACGGCGAGCGATGCAACGAACCCATCGGAGACGTTCATGTTCATGGACTCGAATCGCTCAAAGCCCTGCGCGGCGCGGCTGGCGCAAACATTTTACGCGGCGGAGCGGTCGCGCGCCTGATAGATGAATTGCCTGCGCTCGCAGTTTTGGGCACACAGGTCTGGGGCGGTCTTGAAATTCGTGACGCACAGGAGCTGCGCGTCAAAGAGACAGACCGCATTCGCGCAATGGTGGAAAATTTACGCGCGATGGGCGCAGAGGTTAAAGAATATGAAGACGGTCTGGCTGTCACGGGTCAGACAGCCTTGCGCGGAGCAAGGCTCGATTCCTACGGCGACCATCGAATCGCGATGGCCTTTACCGTTGCCGCCCTGCTTGCCGAAGGCGAGTCTGAAATCATCGGAGCGGAATCGGCGCGCGTCTCTTTCCCGGAATTTTACGAACTGCTCGAATCGGTAATCGAGAGATGAAAGAAGCCCTGCCGCGAATCATTCTGACGGGCTTTATGTGCGCCGGAAAAACCACGGTCGCGCACGCTCTCGCGCGCCGCCTCGATTGCCGCTTGATTGATCTGGACGAATTTATCGCAACGCGCGAAGGCCGCAGCATCAGCGCGATTATCAGCGAAGACGGCGAGGCAAAATTCCGCGAAGTCGAAACACGCGCCCTGCAAGATGCGCTGGAAGAAAGCGCTGCGCGCATCATCGCGCTCGGCGGAGGCGCGTGGACGCTTGAGAGAAACCGCGCGGCTCTGGCAGAGCACGATTGCATGACCGTCTGGCTCGACGCGCCTTTCGAACTATGCTGGCAAAGGATTATGAATGACAGCAGCCTGCG
>JACMLC010000727.1 GCA_014379795.1 Pyrinomonadaceae bacterium | reverse complement strand
GCAAGACTTTTACGACGCCGAACCCTGCGACGGGCGAAACGCTCGCCGAAGTCGCCGAAGCAGATAAAGCGGATATTGATAAGGCCGTCGCCGCCGCGCGCAAGGCTTACGAAGGCAAGTGGGGCAAGATGAGCGCGCGTGATCGCGGTCGCTTGATGTATAAATTATAGCAACTCATCGAAGAGCGTTCGCAGGAACTCGCAGAGCTTGAGACCGCAGATAACGGCAAACCCATACGCGAATCGCAGTATGTTGACCTGCCGCAGGTCGTAGAAAATTTTGAATACTTTGCGGGGTGGGCGACAAAGATCGAAGGCGAGACGATTCCAGTGCCGGGGCAGATGTTCAACTACACCCTGCGCGAGCCGCTCGGCGTTTGCGGGCAAATCATCCCGTGGAATTTTCCGCTCCTGATGGCCGCCTGGAAACTCGCGCCCGCGCTCGCCGCCGGAAATACCATCGTTCTCAAACCCGCAGAGCAAACTCCCGTCAACGCGATGGAACTCGGCAAGCTGATTCAGGAAGCAGGCTTCCCGGACGGCGTCGTCAACATCGTGCCGGGTTACGGAGAGACTGCGGGCGCGGCTCTCGCTTCGCATCCGGGCATAGACAAGATAGCTTTCACAGGCTCCACCGAAGTTGGCAAGCTCATCGCGCGTGAAGCCGCGCAGAATCTGACGAAAGTCTCGCTTGAACTCGGCGGCAAAGCCCCGAACATCATCTTTGCGGATGCGGACATCGAGCAGGCCGTCAACGGCGCGATGATGGGCATTTTCTTTAATCAGGGACAGGTTTGCTGCGCCGGCTCCAGACTTTTTGTCGCAGAGGAAATCAAAGAAGAATTTCTTGGCCGTCTCAAAGAGAAAGCGCAGAAGATCGTGGTCGGCGATCCGATGGACACAGGCACGCACATGGGGCCGCAAGTTTCAGCGGAGCAGTTGACACGCATCAAAGGCTATATGGACATTGCTAAAGAAGAAGGCGCGACCGTCATGACCGGCGGCGAATCGCCGCAGCTTGAAGGCAATTTCCAGAACGGCTACTTCTTCCAGCCGACGATTTTCGGAGAGGTGAAGAACTCGATGCGCATCGCGCAGGAAGAGATTTTTGGGCCGGTCACCTGCGCCATCGCCTTTGAGGACGAAGACGATCTGCTCAAGCAGGCAAACGACACGATCTACGGACTCTCTGCGGGCATCTGGACCAAAGACATCACGCGCGCACATCGCTTCGCCAAAAATATTCACGCGGGCACGGTCTGGATCAACACCTTCAACATGTTCAATGCCGCCTCGCCCTTCGGCGGCTTCAAACAATCCGGCTATGGCCGCGAGATGGGCAAGCACGCCCTCGAACTCTACACGCAGGTCAAGAGCGTCTGGGTTGACCTCTCCGGCAAGCCGATTGGCTGGTACGGAAAATAGATACTCGAAATCGAGAGGGGTAAAAGGGAAGAGGGACGGTGAAAGGGAAGAAGCCTTTCACCGTCCCTCTTCCTTTTCTTTTTGCAGACTCTTGATGGAAAGAATGCTATCGAGGCGTCGGGTTGAGCGAGTTGTTAGGCGCGGGTTAGGGTATAAAATCATCGACTGGAATCTTCCAGCCGGGTAAGGCCGGTTCTGCCTCTGCTATATCACCTTTACGATAGATTGTCGGATTGTCAGGGTCATTAGCGCGGTAAACCCGCACAATTTTCTCTCTTAATACATCCACATCCCAGACGATAAGCGTTCCGCAGGCAAAATAATCAGCCCGCTTTTGCGCTATTGCAAGTTCCGCCCTTTCGCCGTAATCATTCTTGCTTCGCACTTCAACAGCAAAGACCGGAGCCCCTTCGAGGAAATCTCCGCCTTTCAATGCGCCTACATAATAAGCCGCGTCGGGACTAAACGACTTACGATGCGGTAGCTCGACAGCGAAGCCGACGTTGTCAGGAAAAGCGTAGCCGGAATTTGTTGCTTGCTCATAATCATCCAGGCTTCGATATATTTTGCCGCCCGCGCGCCCGGACACACCGCCAGTAGGTGACAT
>JACMLC010000079.1 GCA_014379795.1 Pyrinomonadaceae bacterium | reverse complement strand
GCTTATCTAAAAGACGCCGATATTAGAGTTAAGGATTGTGTCGCTCTTATCGAATCAACTGTGAATCAACTATTTTACCAGCAGGGTTTAGAGTTCGCCGATTTTGTTATTCATGGTGAAAATCAAAATGCATTTGAAAAGAGTTTGCCCGATATAGTTGGGAGCGTTGTAGATGAAAGTAGTGTTGTATTAAAGAACAAGCAAGAAGTAAAAGCAGCATTGCTAATGACAATTAGAGATGTCGTTTACAATGGTACACCGGACCAAAAGACCTATCTAAAGCGGCTATCGAATACATATATGATGCTATTTCTTCTACAGTGTGATCCGAAAATAGCAACATACTTTAATACGATGGCGTCAAAACTCAGCGTGTATGTATGCACGTCAATACTTATTCCTGCTCTTTCTGAGTTTTTCTTGGAACCTATTAACAGGAGGCATTGGAATCTTTTGAAGGGGAGTCATGAAGCGGGAGTATCTCTTGTAGTCAATGAAACGATTATAGGTGAGTTAATCACTCACCTTCGGATGATCATCAAAAAATACAAGCTTCAATACGAGCATAGTGAAGAATTATATCTTAGTGAAGATATTCAGGCATTATATGTAGATGAAATCTTGATCAGGGCTTACTTTTATGCCAAGCGGAGGAATCAGGTTAGTAACTTCAACGAATTCATTGACAACTTTGTAAATCCTGATCTTTCTAATGCTGATACCGCACTTATAGAATGGCTAAGGGAGGAATTTGGAATCCGCTATAAATCCAATAAATCTCTAGGCGTTAAAATTGACAAAAGCGAGCTTACCCTGCTATCTGAAAAACTCAAAGCGCATAAAAGCCATCCTGTAAAAGCAGTGAACGATGCAAACTTGATTTTAACCATATATTCTGTAAGAGAAACAGGAAATGAAATAGGCAGCGCAAGCATTTTTGGATACAAAACATGGTGGCTTTCAAAAGACACTTCTACTCAAAAAGAAGTCAACAAAGTTTTTAAGAATAAGTACAAAGTAAGTTGTTATATAAGACCCGATTTCTTATACAACTACATTTCTCTTGCTCCAAACAAAAGTGAAGTAGATGCCGTCTACAAAGATTTATTCCCAAGCTTAGTAGGCGTAAATATTAGTTTTCATCTGCCGAGTCAAATCATATCCCGCGTTCACAAACGGATAGCCGAACACCAGATTAAACATCCCGCAAGGATTAAGGCAATTCTCGGAGACCTCGCACATAAGTTGCAGGCTGACCCAAGATGTCAAACCAGACGGTTTGTTGATCACTATCTTGACGAAAAATTAAAATCACTAAACGCCTAACTCACATTATTTCGCTTCGCCCTGAAGCACGAACGCAGCCCAGTAGTAGGGAGCTTGCCAACGCTTTTCCTTCCACACTGTAAGCTGCGCATTCCTGAGCGCAGCAGCGGGGCGAAGGCGTTCTCTGCCGAGCAAGCCCTTGTAAATCTCCGTCATCAATTCCGCCGAAGCTTCGTCTGAAATGTCCCACAAACTGACGACGACGCGCGCCGCTCCCGCGTACATAAAGCCGCGCGTCAAGCCCACCAAGCCTTCGCCTTTAATCTCTTTGCCAAGGCCCGTGCGACAGCCGCTCAGGACGACCATCTCGATTGGCAGGCGCAGATTGAAAACCTCGTGCGCCCACAAAAAGCCGTCCTGCTCCGCGCCCGCGCGATTGACGAGCGAGAGCACGAGGGCTGAAAGCTCAGGATGCTCGCTGTCAAGCACGCCGTGCGTGGCGAAATGAACGTAGCGGTACTGTCCAAGCTCAGGGCTGGTCGCCGTCGCGCGGCTCGCGTCAAAATCCAGAGAGCGCTTGCTGCTTGATGCGGGAACGAGCGAGAGGATTTCAGCCGCTTCGAGCCGTGTGAAGGGAAGACGCTCGATACGCGCGCCGTCAGACGCTTGCGCGTTCGCCTGAATGACGGCGCGCGTGTTTTGAGGCTCAGCCGCATGATGCTCGCTTCGTGTTTCGGCCAAGCTGCGCGTCTCAGGCTTCTTGCCATCCTCGCCCGCTTTGACTCGCGCGTCACGTTTATCAAAGACGGGGTCAGCGATGACGGCTAAGGTCTTCGCTACAGGTTTGCGTCCAGCCGTCTCACGCCGCAACGCCGCGAGCGTCGAAGCCGAAGGCAGCATCACTATCTCGTGCCTAACAATCAAAGGGAGTCCGGAGTCTGAAGTCTGAAGTCCGGAGTCGGAAACGCTGTGCCCGGTTTTCTTTGACTCCTGACTCCTGACTCTTGACTCCGGACTTTGCGGAAGCGGCAGTGCGGCAAACGGAATGTAATTGAGCGCGCCGTCCGCGACGATCAGCAAACGCTTTTTCTCAAGCTCTGATACAAAGGGGCTTAAGAGCATGCTGCTCAACTGCGTTGCCGCAGACAAATATTCCCTGTCCGCTTTCTCGACGCGCAGGCGTTTTTCTTCAACCGTCTCGAATTTAATCTGGCGATTGCGTTCGGTCAGTAATTTATAGACGAGTCGCGCCGCGCTCTCTATCTCCGCCCGCGCCGGAAGCTCAAAGCTTTTCAAAGCGTTCGGCGTGACCATCCAGACAAAACTTTTCTCGCCGCCGAGCGAGTATTCAAGCAGGATTGTGTCCGCATCAAGAGTCTGCCGCTGAATCTCCTTGAGGCCGAGCGGAACCGGCTGCGTCAGCGCGGCATAGCGCGGGCTGGTCGTCCTGATTTCCGCTTCGACCTGTTGATATTCATCCAAAACTTTTTCGATCTCTTGCTTCAGGGCGGCGGACTGTTCAATAGCTTGCCTCTCATTAATTAGCCGGGACTGCTTTTCCGTCAGCGCGGCGAGTTTGTTTTGCAAGCCGCGCTCGCGCTCAAGCAGCCGAGGGTGCACGCCCTGTCGTATGTCGGCGCGCGCTTCCGCCAGCATCTCAAGCATGCCGCGTGCGCGTGCGCGCTCGCTGGCCTGAAGCGCGAGCGCGTCATAACCTTTGAGCGGCTCTTGCCTGTGCTGTTGCATGAGCAGCGAAATATAAGTCTCGAAATGCTGCTGGACGGTGGCAAAGTAAGAAGCGCGCAATTGCTGGCCTGCGATTCGTGTGCGCAGGGTTTCGATGATTGTGAGCGCGGCTTCCATCTGCCTGCGCGCCTGCGCAAGGTTGCCGCGCACGCGTTCTGCCAAAGCGATGCGGCGCAGGATTTCCGCTTCGACCTTTCGGTCTTCGACCGCGCGGCTCAAGGTCAGCGACTGGTTATAAAATTCGAGCGCCTTCTGTGTCTCCCCTAGAGAGAAATAGACGAGGCCCGTATCGCCGAGTGAGACGGCCTCGCCGGGGCGGTCGCCGATGTCGCGCCTCAAGCTTAATGCCTGCGTGAAATATTCCAGCGCTCTCTCGTACTCTTTGAGCGAGTGATGCACGAGACCTATGTTATTGAGCGTGAAGGCTTCGTAGAATCTTTCCCGGGCGGCGCGCAAAACGGGCAGCGCGCGATTGTAATATTCAATCGCCTTTTGTTTCTCGCCGAGCGAATCGTAAACAAAGCCGATGTTGTTAAGCGTGATGGCTTCGACGCGCACAGCGCCGATTGATTTGAGGATTGGTAATGCCTGATCGAAGTAATTGAGGGCTTGCTGCTTCTCGCCTAATGAATCGTAAACGAAGCCTATGTTGTTGAGCGTGACGGCTTCTTCGGCGCGGTCTCCGGTCGCGCGCAAAATCGGCAGCGCACGATTGTAATGGTTGAGCGCTTTTTGCTTCTCGCCCAGATTGTCGTATGCGAGGCCGAGGTTGACGAGCGTGACGGCTTCGGTGCGGCGATGTTCGCTGGTTGCCGTTGTTGCCGCGCGCAAAATCGGCAGCGCACGATTGTAATATTCAATCGCCTTGCGCCTCTCGCCGAGCGAGTCGTAGACAAGGCCGATGTTATTGAGGGTCGCGGCCTCGCTGCGCGTGTCGCCGACTTCGTGCATGATGGCAAGCGATTGGTCGTAAAACCCGAGCGCACGCTGCTTCTCGCCCAGCGCGTCATGACTCTTGCCGATAAGGCTGAGCGTGATGGCCTCCATGCGCCTTTCGCGCGCCTGTTGCCAGAGCGGGAGCGCGGCCTCGAATTTCAAGAGCGCCTGCCGCAGCGAATCCTCCGTTCCAACGGCGAACAGCCTTAGCCCCTCTGCGAAAAGTTTCTGCGCCAAGCCGTCCTGCGCCTGATGTGTAAGAGAAAAAGTATTGAGTGAGTTTTGATCGAAGGATGAGGCGCGAGGGCTGCCCGGATTAAAAAGCAGTCCCGCGCACAACAGCAGGCTGCCAAATAGCTTGCCTCTCATGCGGCTCTGTCTGACGGGTCGTGTCATCGCTCCTGCCTCGATCTCTAATCTTGACGCTTTGGCCGGACTTGTCAACCTTAATGCTAGGCAAAGCTTGCGGTGTGGGTGTAAAATCCTTTCCACTTTCGCAGGGTCTTTTAGACAGTCTCCTCTTCGTAACAATTGAGCAAGGACAGTCCGCCGGTTCGGAGAAAGCAATGTCATTCAGCTCTCGCCAGAAAGACAAGACCAGATGCTTCCCGGTAATTTTCTGGATGTTGTTGACGGCTGCGCTGTGCCCTGCGCAGAGCGTTGAGTTGACAAGTAAAACTTCACTCGCCGCCGGGACGCCCGCTGCTTCCGCTACGACAGCCACGCTCAATGGCATCGTGACGGATGAAAATGATGCTGTCATTCCGGGCGCGAGCGTTTCCGTCAAAGACCTGAGCCGCAAGATGCAGAAGGGCGCAACGACCGGCAGCGACGGCAGCTTTATGATTACGGAGCTGTTGCCGGGAAGCTATATCGTCGCCGTGCAGCGCGAGGGCTTTTCGACTGCGGAAGTCACGGATGTCCTCTTGCGTATGGGCGAGCAGACCGCGCTCAAGATACGACTTCACGTCGGCCACATCAGCGAAACGGTGACGATTACGGCAGAGCCTTCGCCACTCAAAAAATCTATGGCGTCGGGCATCACGCTGGAACGCAACGCGATTGAAGAGGTGCCGCTCAACGGCAGAAGCTTGCAGCCCTTGCTACAGCTTGCGCCGGGGGCTGTGCCGACCCGCGCGACCTTTAGCGAACAGGGACAACTGAGCGTCAACGGCCAACGCGCCAACGCCAACTATTTTATGGTGGACGGCGTGAGCGCGAATATCGGCGTCGCGGCAGGAGCTTCCGGCACTGGACAGTCGGGCGCAGGCTCTCTGCCGGGTTTGAGCGCGATGGGGACTACGAACACTCTCGTCCAGCTCGACGCGCTGCAAGAGATGAAAATTTTGACGAGCGCGTTTGCGCCCGAGTTTGGACGCATGCCCGGCGCGCAAGTCCTGCTCACGACGCGCGGCGGGACAAATCAATTTCACGGCAGCGTCTTTGAATATTTTCGCAGCGATGCGTTCGGCGCGCGTGACTGGTTCGCGCCCGCAGGAGCAGCGAGCCTTCCCTCCTCGCGCACACACAACTACGGCGGCGCAGCCGGTGGACCAATCTTCAAAGACCGCACACACTTCTTTTTCTCTTACGAGGGGCTGAGCGCGCGGCTGCCGCAGTTTGCGACCAGAGAAGTGCCCACGCTGCTCGCGCGGCAACAGGCTGACGTGCGGCTGCAACCTTTCTTCAATGTCTTCCCGCTGCCGAACGGCGCGGCGAAAATCAATCCGGTCACGGGACTTCCGACCGGCTTCGCGGAATTCTCTGCGGGTTATACGGACAGTGCGAGCTTTAACGCCGCGAGCCTCCGCTTAGATCAGAGAATCGGCGACAGGCTGACGCTCTTTGCCAGATATAATTTTGCGCCGTCCGAGATTGTTCAACGCGGAGCGGGCAGCAGCCTCAGCGATTCGCTGCGCATGTCTTTCGAGACGCAGACCGTCACAGTCGGCGCGACGTATCTCATTACGCCGCGACTGGTCAATGATTTTCGCGCCAATTACAGCCGCAGCCTCGGCGAGAAGTTTTTTGACTTAGACGATTTCGGCGGCGCGATTCCGCTCGACGACGCGAGGATTTTCCCTGCGTTCGCCTCGCACGAAAACTCTTTCTATAGCTTCACTCTCGGCGGCAACACAAGCATCTTCGTCGGCAAGGATGCCAGCAGCTTTCAGGATCAATTCAACTTCGTAGACAATCTGGCCTACACCTTTGGCTCGCATCAATTAAAGTTCGGCTTTGACTATCGCCGCCTGTCCGCCATCTATGACGAATGGAAGTATCGAGAGAACACAGTCTTTAACAGCCTCGCCGCGTTGCAGGCTGGCAACGCTTCGTTTGTCGCCATCAGCGCGCAGGATCGCACCGCGATTAAGTTCACAAATTTTTCCGTTTACGCGCAGGATAGCTGGCGCGCGTCGCGCCGCCTGAGCCTGACATACGGCCTGCGCTGGGAATACAATCCCGCGCCGTCGGGCGAGAATGCGCAAAGCCTTTTCACAGTGCAGGGGCTTGAAGACCCCGCTGGCCTGACCCTTGCGCCTGCTGGAACTCCGCTTTATCAAGCTT
>JACMLC010000726.1 GCA_014379795.1 Pyrinomonadaceae bacterium | reverse complement strand
GGTGCGATTGTCTTTGGCAGGAACGGTGACATTCCGGTTCCGGGAGAGTATACCGGAGACGGCAAGGCGGATGTCGCTGTCTGGCGTCCATCCAACCGCACATGGTATATCCGTTCAAGCAGCAACGGCTCAGTCACAGGTACACAGTGGGGAGCCAGCACGGATATTCCCGTACCGGGAAATTAACTGTCAGCAGTGCTTGTAAAATGAGCGCCGAGCAGCATTTGCCCGGCGCTCATTTTTATGCGAATCAAAGCAGGGAGCTCTCTGAAACTATTCTCCACACCTCATCAGGCTTGCGGGAATTGATCCATGTCGAAGCTGTTCATCATCAGGCCGCGATACGGGCTTGACCCCAAAAATTTAATAGCGCCGTGGGGATGAAAATCAAAAACCTCGCACTCCCAATCGCCAATCGGACTGTCCAACACCTCCCTGCCACCTCCTTCGTATTGCGGTATATAAGCGGCGCGCACGATACAGCCGGAGGATGCGGCAAGCTCAAGGCAGAACTTCAGACCGTCCTTCTCAAATCTGACAGTGTAAAAAACATTGGGGTTATCCTTGATGGGATCTTTTCGTTCTGTGAATTGATTGTTGTAGAGTGGGAGGTGTTGATATGGGTCATTTGGTTTCCCGCCATAATAATCACGAGTTTTTCTCTGACGGATGACCCCGTGATAGTCCTCCCGGTAGCCCTCTATCTGTGCCGGACGCGCCGCCAACAGCTTGTCTAGATTTCCCTGAGATGCGACCAGACAGGCCAGCACCTCGATCAGGCTGCCGGGATAGAGAGCCTCTCTCAGTGCCATCCCGAACGCCCTGACATTATGATTTGTGACCGCGCCTTGGGATCCCAAAATAAGCTCGCCGGGGAGGCCGTGACAATGAATTTCCAAACGCCGCTTCTTGCCGAGGCGCCCCGCTAATTCAGCGAGTTCTTTCAGCGCCGCTGCAAGGCCTTTCGGTTTCACCGTCACAACAAATGCGCTCTCGAATCCTTCCTTCATCGCATGACCAATGTCTATGCTGCCACCATCAGGATAATAGAGATAATAGGTGTTCATTTTAGGTGTCCTCCCGGAATGCTTAGATTTTAGGTTTGCACTGACACTTACTAAGGCGTAAACGAGCGGGAAAAACTGCCATGCTTTTGAGAAAATTTTGAAGATTGCTTTCCGGCTTCACCCATTCTCATGTTGGGCGTTACATCAAGCTACGTTTATCAAAGCCTCCATGAAAAAGTCAACGTCTTCCGGTTTTAAGCAGAGCGGCGGCAAAAGGCGAAGCACGCGTTTATCGCTCGACGTGCCGGTGATGATATGCCTCTCAAGCAGCTTTTCCTGTACGGCCTGTGCGACATCTTCTTTAAATTCGATGCCCAAAAGCAGCCCGCGCCCGCGCACACGGCGGATGGCGGAAATCTCTGAGAGACGCTCGCGCAGGTAACTTTCCATCGCAACGACATTCGAGAGCATGCCATCCATTTCAATCGCTTCGAGCGTCGCCGTGACCGCAGCCATCGCCAGCATCCCGCCGCCAAAGGTCGTGCCCAGATCGTTCTCTTTTATTTGAGAGGCAAGCTGTTCAGAGACTAGGCACGCGCCGACCGGTACGCCGCTGCCGAGGGCTTTCGCTAAGGTGATGATGTCCGGCACAACCGACGCGCCAGCCTCGCTGCCAGCAAAGAACCATTCGCCAGTGCGCCCGATGCCCGTCTGCACTTCATCGTAAATCAGAACTATTCCGCGCTCGTCTGCCAGCTTTCTTAAACGTGCAAAAAACTCCGGCGCGGCCACACGAACGCCCGCCATGGACTGAATCGGCTCAAGCATAATCGCCGCCACCGTTTCATCAGCCACGCGCTCGACTGATTCAATGTCGCCGAACTCCGCTTCGAGATGTCCCGGCACGTTCGGGCGTCCAAGCTCTCTGTACTTTCCCAAAAATGTCGCGCTGATTGAATCAGCCGTCCGCCCGTGAAAGCCGCCGCCAAAGGTGATGACCTTCTCTCTCCCGCTCGCAAGCCGCGCGATACGCATCGCGTTCTCGTTCGCTTCCGTCCCCGAATTACAAAAGAAAGCTTTTGAGAGCGTTGGCGGAGCAAGCCGGACGAGCTTTTCAGCCGCGCGTGCGCGCACATCCGAATAGACGAGGTTCGAGTAAAAGAGCAATTCCCCGGCCTGCTCTTGAATCGCCCGCACAACATGCGTGTGGCAATGCCCGGTCGCGGCGACGGCATGGCCTCCATACAAATCAAGATAACGCGCCCCGTCGCTCGTATAGAGCCACGCGCCGCGACCACGCGCCGCAGCCAGCGGCATCTTCTTATAAGTCGCAAGCTGAAAGCGATCTTCGCTTGCCGCGATTTCCTGAAACAATGACTCTTTAACCATCACGATTTTTGCCACAGAGGATACAGAGAACTCAGAGGAACAAATTATTTTCTCTGTGCCCTCTGTGTCCTCTGTGGCTAATTCAGATTCACGGGTTGCTCCCAGTTAAAATCAATCCCATCTTTTCATCAAAGCCGAACATCAGGTTCATGTTCTGCACGGCCTGACCGGCAGCGCCTTTGACCAGATTGTCAATCGCCGAAAAAATGACAAGCTGACGTTCGCGCGCGGCAAATCCGATGTCGCAAAAGTTGGTCGTCTTGACCCAGTTGATGTCCGGCGAGCCTTTGACGAGACGAACAAAAAAAGAGTCCTGATAATAATCCTGATACAGCGCGCGAATTTGTGACTCGCTCCTTGCGTCTCTCGTCTCCGCATAAATAGTGGCGAAGATACCGCGCGCGACCGGCAGCGAATGCGTCATAAAAACCAGCTCGCTCGTCCAATCGCCGACCGATCGCAATTCCTGCTCAATCTCCGGCACGTGTTGATGCGTGAAAGGCTTGTAAGCGTAAAAAGAGTTCATGCGCTGCGGGTGATGCGTGTTCGCAGCGGGCTTCGCGCCTGAGCCGGACGAGCCTGTCTTGGCATCAACCACCACGCGCCCGCTTAAAAAATTGTTCGCCACCAAAGGCGCAAGTCCCAGCAAGGTTGCCGTCGCAAAGCATCCCGGATTCGCCACCCGCCGCGCCCCCTTAATCGCCTCGCGGTTCGTCTCCGTCAAGCCGTAAACAAACTCGGCTTGCTCCTGCATCGCCGTGTGCTCGCGCCCGTAATGCCGCTCGAAAGCCCCTTGGTCACTGAGACGAAAATCGCCGGACAGGTCAATCACCTTCAAGCCCGCAGGCACGCGCGGCACGACTTCCAGAGCCTGCCCGTGCGGGAGCGCGAGAAAGAGACAATCAAGCTCTAAGGCTTCCAAATCTTCCGGCACGCGCGTAAAGCGAAGCTCTGTCAAGCCATAAAGATTACGATGCACTTCAGATACAGCTTTGCCCGCATGCTCATTCGCCGTCACGAGCGCGATTTCAACCGCAGAATGCAGCAAGAGCAGGCGCAGCAATTCCGCTCCGCCATAACCTGACCCGCCAAAGATGCCGACACGTAGTTTCATGTCCCAAGTCCCAAGTCCCAAGTCCCAAGTCTCAGACCAAAGCCCACAGTCTGTTCTTAGACTTGGGACTTGAGACTTGGGACTTGGGACTTAATGATCTCGAAAAGTCTTGCTCCGTCCCTGCGCGCATTGCCCGCCGGAACGCCGAACTCGTTTTCAATATAATCCTCGCCCATCTGCGAATCGGTGACAGAGCCTGCGATTAAATCAATCTTTAGCCCGCGACGGCGAAACAGCTCTATGCCGCCCCACGCGCCGACGTAATCCGAAGCGCAGAAGACGAGCGCGGCTGTCGCAGCGCGCAGCTCTTCATCATCAAACACGGAATCCACAGCATAGCCGCCCAAGATTCCATCGCCCAATTCGATCACAATCAAGTCGGGCGCGCTCTCATTCAAACGAGTGATGATGGCTTTGGCTACCGGAGACAAATCGCCAGCATCAACCGTTGACGGCAAACCGCAATCCAAGAAGCTCGCCGTCGCCACCGCTCCGTGATCCGCCATGTTGAGCGTATCGCGCAGGCACGCCACGCCGGACAATTTCGCCGCAGCCACCTTCAATCCCGCGCGCGTCGCGCGTTTAATCAATTCCGTCGCAGCATAAGTCTTGCCGCTGTTCATACATGTTCCCGCGACAAGGACGAGCGGCGCGGTCTGTCCCAAGCTTGCGCGCGGCGCGAGCGCGTGGTCTGCGATGTTCAAGACGCGGCCATCTTCATCGCACGCGAGGCCGATGACTTCAAGACTGATGGCATCGCTCAAGCTCGAATGCTGGCCCGTGCAAAGCCCTATCACGCCGCCCATGTTCAAGAGGTGCAGCTTATCCCTCGCCCGCACGCTCGCGGGCACGTCGCCGACGAAACCCTTCAGAGCGCGGCGGCGGCCAAGCACACCGACCAGCACATCGCCCGGATTAATCTTCGCCAGTCTTCCGGTCGGAAGTTCCAACTGGTTATAAGTCGCGCTGTCTGTCAGGGCGCGCACCACCACCACATCGCCCGCACGCGCCGCTTCGCACGCGCCGACAACGGCCACAGTCTTCTGCACGCCGAGCGGCGACACGGCAGAGCCGATCTTGTCCGCCTCGACCACGCTGATCGCGACATTCAAATTGTTATCCGCGCTTTTTATCGTCAACATGATTCCCCCCGAAATATAAAAAGGGGAAGAGGGGAAAAGG
>JACMLC010000725.1 GCA_014379795.1 Pyrinomonadaceae bacterium | reverse complement strand
CGGAACAGATTGCCAGCGCGCTCGTCCCGCAACTGACGGGCGACGAGCGCGAGCAGCTTGCCAAACGCGGCACGAATAACGCCGAAGCATACGAAGCCTACCTGCGCGGTCGTTATCACTGGAACACGCCGAACGAAGCGAACCTCGTCAAGGCCATTGCGTTTTATACTCGCGCGGTGACGCTCGACCCGAACTATGCTCTTGCCTTTGCCGGAATCGCAGATTATTACAACATGCTCGGCGTCTATGGCGTGCTGCCCTTTGCGGAGGTCGCGCCCAAGGCCAAAGATGCCGCGCTCAAATCGGTCGCGCTCGATGACACACTCGCTGCCGGATATGCCGCGCTCGGCTTTGCCGCCCTGATGCACGACTTTGACTGGGAGGCTGCGGAAGAATACTTGCGCCGCTCGATGGCGCTTAATCCTAACTATGCTTTGGGGCGTTTGTGGTACGGCTACTTCTTCGCGATGGCGGGACGCCACGAAGAGGCGCTCTTCAACGCACGCCGCTCGCTTGAGCTAGACCCGTCCACGCCGATGATTCAGAACACGGCGATCTGGGTCTTCTACTTGTTAGGGCTTTACGATGAAGCCATCGAGATGGCGAGCCGTGTCGCAACCAACGATCCGCAGTACGGGCTTTCCTACATCATCCTCTGTCTCGTGTTGTTAGAGACGGGCAGGTATCAGGAAGCGATTGAGGCAGCGCACAACGCCGTCGAGGTTTTGGGGAGAGTTCCATACACTCTGACCCGTTTGGCGTCCGCCTACGCCTCCGCAGGGCAGCGCGAGTCGGCGCTCGCGTTGCTTGAAGAGATGAAGGTGATGTCGGCCACGCGCTACGTCTCGCCCAATATGATGGCGACCGTGTACGTGCATCTACAGGATTACGAGAGCGCATTTGCCGAACTCGAACGCGCGCTTGAGATACGCGATGCGCGCCTTATCTGGCTCGGCGTTGACCCGCAATTTCAGGTTCTCAAAGGCGACCCGCGCTTCACAGAGTTGTTGCGGCAGACAAACAATCCAGTTCTAAAGGCACGCCTTGATAAACCCGCAACCGGCGAGAGAGATTTTTCGGGCAGAAGAGTGTCGGGCGAGGCGCAGACAGGGCAAAAGTCTATCGCCATCTTGCCGTTCAAGCTGATTAATCCGGCGGGAGCAAGCGGCACCGGCGACGATTATCTAGGCGTCGGTCTGGCCGATGCGCTGGTCACGCGCCTGAGCGCGGTCAGGCGCTTTATCGTCCGCCCGACCAGCAGCGTGCTGCGTTACGGAAGCGGCGACGTAGACCCGCTCGACGCCGGACGTGAACTCGGAGTCGAATACATCATCGGCGGCACGATTCGCTTTGTGGGCGAGCGCATCCGCGTCACCGCGCAGCTCTTGAATGTCCGCGAAGGCGCGACGCGATGGGCTGGAAGATTCGATGAAAAAGCGACGGACGTGCTTCAGCTTGAAGATTCTATCTCGATGCAGGTGGCGAGCGCGCTCGTTCCGCACCTGACCGGAGACGAGCATCACCAGCTCCGTAAACGCGGGACGGAGAACGCGGAGGCTTTTGAAGCTTTCCTGCGCGGGCGTTATCACTGGTACATGATGACCGAAGATGGCTTTGCTAAATCCATCGCCAATTACGAACGCGCGACGTTGCTCGATCCGTCTTACGCGGCTCCGTATGCAGGCATCGCCGAATATCATTGCTGGCTCGCCGTCTATGGATTGATGCCGCCCGCAGAGCGAATGGCGGCGGCACGCGAGGCCGCTGAGCGCGCTATCGAATTGGATGACACGCTGGCCGAAGCGCACACAGCGCACGGCCTCGCTTTGCTCAATCACGAGTCGCAGTGGAAGCTGGCCGAAACGCGTTTTCGCCGCGCCATCGAATTGAATCCCAACTACACGATGGCATACGCGCACTATGCCTGCCAGTTGGCGATGGAAAGCCGCTTTGACGAATCCATCAGCACAGCGCGGCGCGCGTGCGAGCTAGACCCTCTCAATGCTTTCAACGCTTACTTTCTCACATGGTGTCTGTATCAGGCGCGGCGTTACGACGAGGGCATCGTGCAAGGGCGACTGCTGCTTCAGAGCGAGCCGCGCTATGGCGCAGTGCGTTTAGTCCTCAGCTATATGCAACGTCGCAAAGGCAATTTTGAGGAAGCGATTGAAGAAGCGAAGAAGGGCGTTGAGCTGCTCGGAGAAATTTCGATGTTCACGGCTGCGCTCGGCGCTGCTTATGCCGAAGCCGGAAAGATAGAAGAAGCGCATCGTGTGCTGGCGGAGTTGCGCGAGCGTTCCGCCAAACAATACGTATCGCCATATCATTTGGCCTTTATACACATCCAGCTTGGCGAACGGGACGCGGCGCTTGACCTTTTAGAGCAGGCCGTTGAAAACGGCGAGCCGTGGCTGGTCTGGCTCGGCACAGAGCCGCAGTTTGACAGCCTTCGCGGACACGCGCGCTTTGACGCGCTCCTGCGCCGGACAAATAATCCGGCTGCGCCGCCGCAGCACGTCACCGCTTCGGAATCCGCGACCGGCGAAAAGAGCGTCGCCGTGCTCCCGCTCAAAGTGATGAGCTTTTCGCCGGGTGATAACACCGGCGACGAATACTTGGGAGTCGGGCTGGCGGACGCACTGATTACGCGGCTCTCGAATGTCCATCGCTTTATCGTCCGCCCGACCACGAGCGTGCTTCGTTATCAGGGGCAACCCACAGACCCGCTCAAGACAGGGCGCGAGTTGGGCGTGGATTACATCGTAGACGGCAGCATCCGCCGCGCGGGCGGGCGCATTCGCGTCACCGCGCAGCTCTTGCATGTCGGCGAGGGAGCGACGCGCTGGGCTGAGAATTTCGACGCGGATTTTACGGACGTGCTGGACATAGAAGATTCCATCTCAGAACAGATAGCGGGCGCGCTCGTCTCGCAACTGACCAGCGAAGAGCGCATTCAACTCAAGAAGCGCGGGACGGACGACCCGGAAGCTTATGAAGTTTACCTGCGCGGTCGTTTCTACTGGATCAGTTTTACCGAAGTAGGATTTGACAAAGCCCTCGTCTGTTACAACCGCGCCTTCGCGCTCG
>JACMLC010000724.1 GCA_014379795.1 Pyrinomonadaceae bacterium | reverse complement strand
GTAGTACGGGTAATCAAGACGATAGCTCCAACCGCCCGCGAGCGGACGAGCAATCAGGTACAGCTCGCCACGCGCGTAACGCGAGATAGCAGTGTAGGGCGCGCCGTGCTTGGTAGCTTTAAAATTTGGAGAGGTAATCAACTCCGGCGCGAGAGTGATGACGGAAAGCTTTGCGTCCCCGTACTCAGTGACTTTAGATGAGCCGCGCTCGAAGCTTTCCAGCGCGCTAGCGATGCGTTGCCACACGTCGCGCCAGAGGAATTCGTAATCATCCGTGCGCGTTAGAACTCGCTCGACTTCGGGCAGCACTAATTCATAAGCACGCGCGTCGTCAAACTTTGCCCCGCCCGCCAGATGACGCGCGAGCGGCGAGCCTGCCTCGTCCATCGGATCATCCGAGCCTTGAATAACAATGCTCGCGCGCACGCCGTTCTCTCCCGTGAACTCTGAAAAATCCCCAGCCTCGGCAGCCGCTATCAATTCCGTGCGGAGGCCAAGCGCGCGCTCGCCCGTCAGGACAGTCCACACCGAAAGCGCTCCGTCCGTGTCGAAATGATTGTTCGTGACCAGCTCTATGCCCCGCGTCAGCTCTTCACGATTCGGCGCGGCGACGAGGTTCAGGGCAATCTCCGTCGAAGTATCCGCCTTGACCTCAGCGGGCGTCTCGTTGCCGACCCAGTGCGAGAAATGCACTGCGTTATCAACCGTTCCGTCAATCGAGAGCTTCGGCACGCCGTCAAGCCCCGCGTGATAATATTCGAATCTCATAAAAAATCCTTTCTCTCAAGAACCGGGGGTAATAGGGTAACAGGGAAAAAGGGGAACAGGAAGCATTTGACGCATGCTCTGTCTTTCCCTTTTAACCCGTTCCCTTTTTCTCCTATTACCCCTTTCCCGTCCGGCTTGTCCTGTTTACATATTTTCCGGCGGCAAGATAAAATGCGCCACACTTAGAGAGACCGTTTCAAAACTCAAGATGCACACTGCTTCAACTCTTTGCGCCTTATCTCTTATCTTTGCGCCTTTGCGAGAACCACCAACGTTTCCCGCCAAGGCGCAAACAAAGAAAGTCTCAAGGCGCAAAGAGTTGAAGGGTTTTGAAATAAGCTCTTAATAACTTGATGGAGGACAAAAGTGAATCAGCAAACTAACCAGCAGATGCCGGAGATTACCGCGACCGAATTGAAAGAGCGCATGGACAGGGGAGACGATATACAGCTTATAGATGTGCGCGAGCAGAACGAGTATGACCATGCGCGGATTCCGCAAGCCACGTTGATTCCGCTCGGGCAGGTCGTCAATCGCATGTCGGAGATTGATGCGAGCCGCGACACGGTCGTGCATTGCAAGATGGGCGGGCGCAGCGCGCGTGCGATTGAGGCGTTACAGCGCGCAGGCTTTACAGGCCAGCTCACCAACCTGAAAGGCGGCATCACGGCATGGTCGAATGAAGTAGACCCCAGCGTGCCGAAGTATTGAAAAGTAAAAAGGTAAAAGGTAAAAGGCAAAAGTGAGGCTCAAAGCATTTTAATAAAATTGGCTTCCGCCTTCCTTTTACCTTTTTACTTTTGCCTTTTACCTTATTTGTTGATTCCTTCCAGTTTGACGCAGTGGCTCATGCGTGTGATGACTATGCCTTCTGTGACTTGCATGCGGCATGAGAGGGCGGGGCGGTCTTGGGCTTCGGTCTGGCCTTCTGTGTGAAACCAGATTTGGCAGTTGGTGCAGTCGCCGTTCCAGCAAAAATCCCCGTAGGAAATCGTTTGCATCGAAAGATACTGAAAGCAGCGCAGCAGGCGATTATTCTCGGGCACTTTGACGCGCTGGCCGAGAATCTCTATCTCGATCAATTTCTCGTAGGGATCGAAAAGGTCGCTGTCCATCTTCGGGGCATTAAAGGTTTCAGGCTACAAGTGGCTTTGGGAAAGCAAGAAAAGTATAACAGAAGGGATAAAAGAAAGGGGAATAGGTTAATAGGTTAATAGGGAAAAAGGAAAAGGCCGAAAGGCTTTCTCCCATTCCCCTATTCGCCTATTCCCCTATTTCCCTTTTTGTTTCCCCATTGTGGCTGATAAACTACTCGCACAACGGAGGTCACATAAATTGTCTTTGGTAATCTATACGAAGCCCGGATGCCCGTATTGCCAGCAAGCGCGCGATTATTACAATTCGCAGGGCGCCAAGTTTACAGAATACGATGCGCAGAACGACCGCGAGCGGCGCAAAGAGATGTTAGCTTTCTCCGACGGCGACCCGACCGTGCCGTGCATGGTGCAGGACGGCGAGCACGTAGGCTCAGGCTGGGGCACGCCGCCGCGTGGTTGAACCGTGCATGATTAATTGGCCGTGAGCCAAGAGCATGTTGGATTTTAGATTTTGGATTGGCGTTCAGGCACATAGAGTCTGAGCTTAAAAGCGCATTTCAAAACCTGAGATTAGCCACAGAGACACGGAGACACAGAGGAAATAAGGGTAAGTTTATACACAACTATTCTGATATGCTCTGTGTCTCCGTGTCTCCGTGGCAGATTTTGAAAAAAGCTTTTAATCTTTAATCCCGCAAATGATTGCAAATCCAAAATCCGACATCTAAAATTCGAAATCAATATGATTGGTACAACGCTCCATAATTATCGAATCCTCGAAAAGATCGGCGCGGGCGGGCAGGGCGCTGTCTACAAGGCCGTAGATACAAAGCTCGGGCGCACGATGGTAATTAAAGTCCTGCCTGCGGAATTGACCGTCAAGGAAGCTAACCTCAAACGCTTTGAGCGTGAAGCGCGTCTGGCTTCGGCTCTAGACCATCCGAACATCTGCACTATCTTTGACCTTAACGAAGCCAACGGCGTGCATTACATCGCCATGCAGCACATCGAAGGCCGCAACGTGCGCCAGCTTGTCAACGGTCGCCCGCTCGAATTGCGGAGCGCGTTGACCATCACCATACAGGTGGCGGACGCGTTGGCCGTCGCGCACGCGCGCGGCATCATTCACCGCGACATCAAGGCAGGCAACGTGATGGTGTCCGACACCGGACAGGTCAAGGTGCTGGACTTCGGCCTTGCCAAGCTGCTCGATGAAGACGAGGCGAGCGCGGCAGGCATCCATCGCACGGAGCTGACCGAAATTGGAGTTCCTTACGGGACGGCGACGTATGCCGCGCCGGAGCAGGCACGCGGCGACCGCGTAGACCATCGCGCGGACATCTTTTCGACGGGCGTGCTGCTCTACGAGATGCTGACGGGGATGTGGCCTTTTCACGGCAAGACGAGCATAGACGTGCGCCATGCCGTGCTGCATGACGCGGCCAAGCCGCTCGCAGAGGCGCGTCCCGGCCCGGTGCCTGCCGGACTGCAAGAGTTGCTTGACAAAGCGATGGCGAAAGAGCCGCGCGACCGTTACCAGAAAATTTCAGAAATGCGCGACGATTTGCGCCGCATCCTGCAAGAGGTTTCGGCGGGCGGCACGCAGGGCGATCAATTCATGGACTCTGTGATGCCGATTGCGCCGCGTCATGCGGCGAGCGCCAGCCCCGTCTCGCGCGCACTGCGCTGGCTGCGCAACATCAGAACCGGAGACCAGAGAACGCAGCCGCCTACTTCCCCTTCGCATACTTCGCAGCAGCGAGAAGTGCATGAGACGCCGATGACCAGCGTCGGCGATCAAGAGGAGAAGAAGAGCGTCGCTATTCTGCCCTTCAAAAATATCAGCAACGATACGGAAGCGACCTTTTATGAATTCTCGCTGGCCGATGCGGTGATTACGGAGCTGGCGCAACTGCGCTCGCTCGTCGTGCGGCCTTCTTCTCTGGTCGCAAAGTATCAGGGCAAGGCGGATGACTCGCGCGAGATCGGGCGCGAGCTAAGCGTCAGCGCGGTTTTGGCCGCCAGCTTTCTGAAGGCCGGAGAGAGATTTCGTGTGACCGCGCAACTGCTTGACGTGCAAAGCGGAGAAATCCTGTGGAGCGATAAGATAGATGTCGCTGCCGGAGACATCATCACCGTGCAGGACACAATCGTGCAGCGTATCGTTGACGGCCTGCGCCTTGAGCTGAGTCCTGACGAGAAGGGACAACTGGCGAAACGACCGACCGAGAGCGCGGAGGCTTACGAAGCGTACCTGCGCGGGCGCGATTGTTTTGGCCGCTACATCTTTCGCACGCTCGCGCGCGAGGATTGCGACTCCGCCATCGAACATTTTCAACAGGCCATTCATCTCGATACGTCTTTCGCGCTCGCGCATGGCGGTCTCGGCGCGTGCTATGCCAATCGCGTCTTCAAAGGCTTCGGCGATGCGGAGGATTACGCGCGTGCCGAAGATGCTTTTAGCGAAGCGTTGGCGCTCGACCCCGAACTGGTTGAGGCTCGCATGCTGATGGTCTTTATCTATCTCTCGCGCGGCGAAAAGAAGAAAGCGCGCGAAGAGGTGGCGCGGCTCAGGCGCAAGGCTCCGAACGAAGGCTCTGTCTATTTCGTCAAGGCCACGCTGCACAGGCTCGACGGCGAATACGACCGCGCGCTGCGCAGTTGGGACAGGCTCTCGCGCCTCGACCCGGCGGCGATTGTCGTCGCCAGCTATAACCGCGCTCGCATCTTTGGTTATCAGGGACGCTATGATGAAGCGATTAAGGAGCTGGATCGCGGCAGCGCGATAGAGCCGGATCATCCGCTGATTAAAACTTTCCGTGCGCGCATAATCTTTTATCAAGGAGAGTTCGAACAGGCGGCTGGACTCTTGCGAGAAGTGCTGGAACAAAATCCCGGTCTGGACGGCATCCGCCCGATCTATGCGATGTGCTTGAGCAAGCTCGGGCAGCATGAAGAGGCGCGCGCCGAAATTTCCGAGCGCGTGCGCGAAGTCGCAGACGCGGATCATGACATAGCCTACTGGACTGCTTCGGCCTACGCGCTGGAAGGCGAGCGCGACGAAGCTTTCAAATGGCTTGAGCGCGCGATTGATTTAGGCAACGAGAATCGCGCATGGTTTGAATCAGACCCGAACTGGGCTGACTTGCGCGACGATGAACGATTTCAGGAATTGATGCGCAAGACGAGCGCGTCAAAGCAAGCTTCCAAATAACCCAAGTGGCTAGTGATAGATGTTTCGGTGGATTTTTTAAATTGCCACTAGCTTCAGCTAGTGGATACAGTGTTCCCTCTTGCTGTCGGCTTTAGCCGAAGATTTGAGCTAAAGCAATAAGGAAGTTTTATTTATATTTTGGCTAAAGCCAACTGTCTGTGATGCAAGGTATCCACTAGCTAAAGCTAGTGGCAATTGATTGGCTAGCGCGTTGGGTTAAATCAGAGCCGCGCCAAAGCGCAGAAGACACAAGAAGATTTTAATGCTTTAATACAGACGCCCCTCTTGTCGGTTAATAATTTTTCCATCTGTCCCCTTTTGCGCCTTTTCACGGCTTTATCCGATTTACTTCACCAAGAGGAACTCTTGAATGAGAACCTTCGTCGTCGGAGACATTCACGGGCGTCGCGCGCAACTGCATCACATTATGCAGATGATTCCGCGCGATGCGGCTTCAGATACGCTCGTCTTCTTAGGCGATTTGATTGATCGCGGGGCGGACGCTCCCGGCGTCGTCACAGATGTCATGCAGCTCAAGCAAGAGCAGCCTGAGCGCGTCGTCACCCTGCGCGGCAATCATGAGCAGATGCTGCTCGATTGCATAGAAGAGGGCGCGCGCATCTGGTTTGCGCCGAAGACGGGCGGCACGCGCACCTATGAGCAGTACACTGGCTGCGCCCTGCGCATCAAGACCGACGAAGATTTCGAGGCCGCGCAACAGAAAGTTGCAGAAGCAATTCCCGCCGAGCACTTAGACTTCTTTCGCCAAATGCCTTTTTATTACGAAGACGATTACGCGCTTTATGTTCACGCGGGCTTGGACGGCGGCAAGCACCCGCGCGAGACAGACACGCATGCGCTCCTGTGGACGCGCGACATCGAATTTTACAAGCACTACAACGGCAAGCCCTGCGTGTTCGGCCACACGCCGACGCCTTTCCTGCCCCTGCGCGGGCGTCTCGGGCGGCATGGCATTTATATTTTTCACAGCGCCATCGGCATTGATACGGGCTACGATATTCATTCGCCCCTGAGCTGTCTTGAATTGCCGAGCTTCACCTTGTATCAGGCATTCGCGGACGGGCACACG